>JAQYWP010000302.1 GCA_029379285.1 Rhizonema sp. PD38 | reverse complement strand
AGTTTCACCAGATCTTGAGCAAGTAGAGGAAGCAATCGCCTTCTATCATGGGCATTCCCAGTCAGAGACTGGGAATGGGGCAATTTCAAGGGAACGTTCTCAGAAACTAGGGTTTTCATCTTAAGTTGACACCCACCCACTTTCAGTAGACCAAAAAATGCGTGAAAGTTGACGAATGAATTTGGGTTTGGGGCGATGGTTTTGAAGTTGACCAGAGCGATCGCTTGTCATCGCACAGAGTCAATTCACAACGCCCGTTGCTGAAAAGGCAGACTTTAAGCGGATTTGAGCGAGTGTACACCATTTGCTCAAATGAATGGATGGTAAACCTTCTGGAAAACTTTTCGGTCTACTGACTTTAGCTACTTCCCAAAAACCATGAGTAGAAAATAATCTCAGAAGTGTTCAAGATTTAGATGATCCACAAATTTATCTACTGCTATGATGCTACCTCTTGAGCCATTGTTTTGTCCGTGTTGTACGCCTGCCGTTCTATACACCTTATCCCAATACGGTTTCCAGGTCTTTTCCCAGCCGTTGCTTCTGCTGGGATCAGGCTCTCTATCCGCTGCTGTTGGACTGAATCCGAAACAGGAGTCGGCACTGCCTAACTCTGTACCCTGCAACCTTTCTGTTGATCACACTCTCCAGATTTCATAGGAAATATCGTAATCGCTCAATCATCTCAAAACGTCGAACTGTTGGATGTAAGTTCACTGCCAATACTAGGGGAATATAAATAGATGGACTTTAACGCTCAGGGGGACGGTCACTTAGACTTACTTACTCAGTTTAAGGAGTATGCTGTTTTACATCCACAGTTAGCAAGGGTAGATATACTACTCATGCGGGCAATTAGAGAACCAGCCGGGTTTGCTCATGTACTCGTGTATGGTCCTTCTGGTGTAGGAAAAACTACCATGATTCGCCAAATTGCCAAACGGTTAAATGAAACTGTACCAGTACTGGAGAGCGGAACACACAGTTCCTACCGAAACGGCACTGTACCAAATGTACCCTTATTACTTGTGGAAACACGACCTCCTGACAATGGAGTTTTTAACAGGGCTGATTACTACCGCACAGCCATGACGCTTTTGGGAGAACCATTTTACGAGCGACGGATGCTTGTAGACATTGATGCAACCGAAACTTGGGAGAAGAAAGGACGTCGGACAAGCAAAACAGCACAGTTTAATGACTCTCCAGAACTGCGTCATGCCTTGGAATCAGCCATGACCTTTGTACCAGCATGAGCAAGACCGCCAAGATTTTCAAGCCGCACTATTAGCACTTTTTAAACAAGTTCCTCTAAATGTTGATCTTCCTTCCTTAATGAAGCATTGGCTTTATTTCTACGAACGTTCGATTGGTTGTGTTGGGGTACTTAAGGATTGGCTAATCCGAGCTGTCGCTGCTGCACTATACGACCAAAGTGACACTCTGACTTTGGAGCGGTTGCACAAGTCTTATGTAATATTTCCGAAAAACAGGGTATTTATAATGAAAAACAGTTAAACTCCATATTGCAATAATACTACTGCTAAGGACTGTTTGCCGCCCCATCCAGATTTGACAATATTTGCTCTCAAAAATAAACCTATGAAAGCGCTCGAACTTCTATGACCAGTACATTAGAATCATCACAGCAACAAACAAATTCAGTCGCAACAGTAATGTTGCTTTGCCTATTACTCATAGGAGTACTTACTTTGTCCTTAGCAGCGATCCTAATCAGATTAAGCGAACAGTATATTGGTCCTAATTCCACAGTGTTCAATCGCTTTTGGATAGCTACTGCTATCCTTGGAGTGTGGAGGGGGAGCAAGGCAATCGCTTCTCAATTGTCTGGAGATTCTCCAGCACCAAACAACACTTACACAATTCCCGATACATTACTGCTAATAGTATCAGCTATCGTAACTTCCATTTCCCAGATTACCTGGGCTTGGTCTTTGACTCAAACTAACGTTGCCAACGCAAATCTACTGCATAATTTAACACCAATTTTTGCTACTTTAGGGGGTTGGCTGCTGTTAAAGCATAACTTTGATAGAAGATTTCTCATAGGTATGGTTTTAACTGTAGTGGGAGCGCTTACCATTGGCATTCAAGATTTGCAAATCGCTACGGTGCATCTGATGGGTGATGCTTTAGCTTTACTTTCGGCTGCCTTCTATGCCTCAAACTTTCTAGTGATGGAAAAACTGAGAGACAAGTTTTCCGTAACAAGCATACTATTATGGTCCTGTTTTATAAGAATTTTTTTGACGTTTCCAGTTGCTTTCTTTACAGAAGAGCAACTTTTTCCCTCTTCTTTCGAGGGATGGTTAACAGTGTTTTGCTTAGCTCTTTTCTGTCAAGTAATTGGTACGGGAATTCTTGCTTATACTCTAAAGCAATTCTCTTCTGGATTTATTTCTCTATTTCTACTGCTGGAACCGATTATTACTACAATTCTTGCCTGGATAATTTTTGCGGAACACTTAAATCTGTTTAACTTATTGGGTTTTGTAATAGTTTTGTTTGGTATATATATAGCTAAATCCGGTCAAGGATCTGATAAGGCAGAGCAGAATACTATTGCAGAAGATATAGTAACTGAGTGAACGACTCGATAATATATTGTAAGCCTTTAATACCCTGTCAGAAATTTGAACTTAGATTAATTCATGCAAATGACGATATTCTTGATATTATGATTTATAAAATTGGTATTGAATTAGAAATTCCTTTAGTTAAATCTAATTATTTAGCTGCTGATTTTATTGACATTGAAAGCTTATTTTTATCGCTATCTAAACAAGGTTGGAAAAAGAAATTTGACCCAAATACATGTGCTTTAATAGGTGTACAAAGAGAAACGACAAACGGAGCAGAAGTACTTGATAGTGATTTCGGAATTTGCACGTTTGAAGTGGCTCTAGCACCAGTAAACTCAGTAGAAGAAGCGATCCAGTATTGGAAAAGTTTTAAGTCTTCTACACTTCTCCCTAGTATGAAAACTCATGAGCTAAAGATGCTTGGATATGGTAACCAACCTGTATCAAGTCAATTAAAGCATCTTATCTCAAAGAAAGGGCATTATTCTATCTATAATAATATGATTTCTGAAGATGTTAGGGAATGGTTTTTACAAAATTTTCCTGGATTATCGTCAGTTCAATTCAATTTTGAAATTTCTAAAGAGAAGGTTCTTAAATCTTTAAATACCTGTTTCAAATTATCAACTTTCATATGGGCTGCAAGTGCAAATGATCCTATTGCTAATGCAAAAATTCTTCCGTATAAAAGTCAACGCTTCCACGGATATAGTATACTAGCCAAAGACAAAATGTTTGACAGATTAGGTTTACCTCCTAAACCTTTCACAAGTCTGTGTGAATATATTGATAGAACTTGGAACGTACCTATCTTTGAAATAATACGTGATGGATGTTCTCTATACCCGAAAAACTCGCTCTTAACTACAAATCAATTTATTAGGGAAAAGAAGGCTGAGTTCGTTAGTTTACAAGGTAAAGTCTCTGTCCAAGAAATTCAATTAGAGGACTTACAATCTGCTATCTATTTTTCCTGGCTTGATTTTCGTTTAAAATTTAATTTTCTTAGAGAAGTAAGCTTTGATGAGCTTATTGTTACTGTTCATTCTAAGAATGATCAGAAACTTTTCAATTTAGTTGAATATATTATCTTAGAAGTGCGCCCTATTAGTATGCAGAGTAATGAAGAAGAAATTGATTGGCTGGTTCTAATGTACTTAATCCTAAAAAATCTAGAAAAAATAACGAAATATACATCGGCATGGACTTATCAAGATATGCAGCAGACTATAGTTGATGCTCAGTACAATGGTCTAAATCAGTATTTAAGTGAAAAAACTTTAGGGAAGATTGGATTAGATCTGCTAGGGTTAATTCCTGTCGAAGATTTAGAAAAGTACGAACAACACTTATTCAGGCTTCATTCTCGATTTAAAGAAAATCGCTCTCCATCTGATGATGTTATAAAAATGTTTAACGAACAAGGAGTTGATGCAATGCTCAATTATTTGACAATCTATCAGTAGTTCAAATCTATCCCTAATAATTAAGTAGATATAGGACTACTATTTTATTTTTGAAAAAAACTCAGTACTCTTCAGGAGCCTTTTTTCCTGTTCCCTGTTTCCTCCCTACGCAAACAATTTCAGAAATCAAACCGGATTCCTATATTAGTAAACTATTATGTAACATATCTGGTTGTGTTACGAGAATGTCTGAAAAAGTTGCATGGGCTTTGTTACTTCTTAAACATGCTCTCTCAAGCTGCCTCTGTACTGCTAAAAGACAAATTTTTTAGTTATGTTCCTGTTTGTAGCAATTCTTTATGTTCAATTGTGTCCAATTCAAAAATTAACAATTGTGGCGGGTAAATAAAGTAAAACTTTTCATGTTGATGGATAAAATCTAACTGAAAAACACAAACTGGTTCTGCTTGATGGAAAGCTGTTAGTTGAAATCTTCTTACATCTAAACCATCATCTTGAACAAACTCTTGTGATTGAGAAAAATCTCCAGGAAACACGGTATCAAAATAAATTCCTAATTTCCCTACTTCTATAAGGAAATGTTTGGCCGCCAACTGACATCCATACCAATGACCTGGATTAGGAATAATACCATAGTATTTGCTACTATACCACCAATTCATTTGATGATATAGTTCTCCACTGATAGAAAAGTCATTACTTTCTTTAAATTCTTGCCAGCCTTTATCCAAACTTGTCTGTAAAAGTGAGTGAGAGTTTTTGATTGTTTGCAGTATATGTTTAGAAGACATGATAACCTCGGTTTATATATCCTTGGGCTTACTAACATCTTGTACCATTCTATGGACAGAAAAATTTTTTATAAACATAAAACATAATACAATTAATTATACTTTTCTTACAAGTTTTGTGAGTACTATGTATCGTCCAATGAACGAGTAGGTTGTTGAGTGTTGCCTTTAGTTGTTCTTTCAGTTCTCACATAACATTTTACATCTATACTACGGCATGATCATCACACGCTCAACAGTAAACCTTTCGACTTGTGCTTCGTCGATGGAAAACTGTTCAAGCGAGTCGGGCAAGGACATAAAGCCATTATGCACTTTAAGCGGATATCTCACAAGATCTTCCTTAAAGAGCAGCGTTGCAGGGGACATATCCGCTGGGTATACATAGTTCGAGAGCGAAGAAACCGAGAGGTTAAAGAACTTCCCAATGGTCGTCTCGAAGAGACCGCCACAGTAGATCCCTACCCCTTTTGAGGCACAAAGGTCATGAATGCGCTTCGATTCAAGGAGTCCTCCGACACGCCCAGGCTTAATGTTGATGATTCGGCATGCACCGATTTCGATTGCTTTGCGTGCATTCTCAGCTGAGAGGATACTCTCGTCAAGGCACACTGGTGTCTCTATTTCGCGCTGGAGTGTTGAGTGATCCACAATGTCATCGTAAGCAAGCGGCTGTTCGATCATCATCAGCCCGAAACAATCAAGCTCACGAAAGAGTGGGAGGTGGCTCAAGGTGTAAGCCGAATTCGCGTCTACCATAAGCGTGATGTCCCCGAAGTGATCGCGGATCGCGCTAACAGGCTCAATGTCCCACCCAGGCTTTATCTTTATTGTGATGCGCTTGTAGCCCTCGTCAAGGCACACAGCCACTTTCTCCAGAAGATCCTCTATGAAGTTGTAGATGCCCAAAGACTCTCCAACTCCGATATCGCTCTTAGTCCCCCCAAGGAGCTTCCAGAGGGGTTCCTCGTACTTCTGTGATAGAAGGTGCCAGAAGGCAGTCTCAGCCGCAGTCTTCGCATAGTTATGCCCCTTGATAAAGGAGTACGAAGCGACAAAGTCTTCAACACTGTCAAAGCTCTTCCCGATAACCAAAGGTGCAATAAAGTTCTTTGCCACAAGATACGTCTCGTAAGTGTACTCTGGAAGGTAAATAGGTACTGATAACCCAGAGCCTTCCCCATACCCAACTAGCCCCTGGGAAAAAAGCTTCACCAGTACCGCTTCTTTCACGTCTACTACCCCTCCACTGAAGTAGAAGGGTATGATTAAAGGAATACGTAGGAGCAAGACTTCGACTCGTTCAATCTTCATAATACTTAGGAGTTATGCATTGACAAAAAATCCCATTCATGTATAATAGTTCATAATCTCTAACCGAAGTTCATTTTCTTTTTATGCCTATGCAACTTTATATATATTAACAAAGGGAAAAAGAATTACACTGGCGATAAGAGGAGTACGTTGGTTAGATACAAATGTTGCTATTATAACCTACTTATTAGCTGAACTTTACACTCTTAAAGTAAATATAAAAACACTTTATTTAGATAGAGGTTTTTTTAGCATTTCTGTAATCAGATGGTTGCAAGCCTTGGATATTCCCTTTGTAATGCCAGCTATTAGAAGAGGAAAACAAGGTGGTATTAATCAATTCCTTCAGGGCAGAAGTAGCTATGAAACTAGTTATACAATGAGTCAAGGAAAAGATAATAATGTTACTTTTAATTTGTGGGTTATTTGCAAATATAAAAAAGGTAAGAGAAAACAACATGGGATTGAATACTTTGCTTATGTTGTTTATAAAGCGAAAGTAAATTTATCTTACATCCATCAAGATTATCGAAAAAGATTTGGTATTGAAAGTAGTTATAGGTTGAAAAATTTATGTCGAATCCGAACTAATAATAAAAAACCTGTATTGCGGTTACTGTTTATTGGCATCTCTTTTATTCTCGTTAATATATGGGTCTATCTTCTCTGGTTTAAAATTAGTCGAAAAAGAAAGGGTTGTCGATTAATCTATCGCCAAATATTTGGGCTAAAACAGATGTTAGCATTTTTACGTCAAGCAGTCGAACGCAAATATAAAACCGTCGAAAGTATTTATATTCTATCAGGTTAGCACTCAGAAATAAAAGTATTTTGCTTATAAGTAAAACTAATCGATTAGACCCGCCTGGTTAAAATAGTCAAGCAAAAAGTGGATCTTAAGTTACCAAATTTTAGCGATCGCTCTCTCAGAGAAAAACTTTTCGATTTACTGAGTTTGCTTCTGTATACATAAAGCAACCAGGAGTCCCCCTTTCAAAGTTACTATGGGTTTCAAAGAAAAAGTTGCCACTGTCATGCCAGCGATCACCTTTGATTTCCACCAAAATATCGCCTTTTTGAGTTGTCCAAATTAAGTCAATATCTTTTTTCTGATAGTTTGAATTATGCTCAACATTTTGAACGTTGATAGTTTCTGACTTATTCAATAACCAAGTAGTTATGTCAGAGGTAGCTTTTTTTGCTACTTGCATACCATTATTCATACTGTAACTCATAAATTTACTCCGCTTTTTTTTACTATTACTTTACGTGCACCGTTGCACTAGCATCATTGTTAAAGACATCAACCAAACGGACTGCGATCGCACTCTTCAAAGAAGCAATATTTATATCTGCGTTTATCTATACTCTCACAAAGGGAGCGATGCCTGCGGCGGGCTACGCCTACTTTAAATACTTCGCGAGTAAATCCTTCCCCTGGTCACCCACTTCCTGTAGCTTTTCCTCAATCCGCCTTATAGCCATCGGCGAGGGTCGAGATCGTCCTCTCTCCCAGCGGTTGACTGTGGGATAGGTAACGCCCAACACTGCTGCAAATTGTTCTTGGGTTAGACCAGTCGCTTGACGAAGTTCACAAATTAAGTTGCCAACTTCTGGTTGGTTGATTACCAAAGGTTTTTTAACAGTCATCTAGTTCATAGTCAATCACATAACGTAGTGGATGATATAACAAGCTATATTAGCTACACTAAACTGCTAATGTCTCTAAGTACAGTACGGATTTTTCGATATGTAACATTGCCTGTGACCTTATCTACCTTTGGGGGATATAATTCTATTGGTCACTTCAACTGGTTGAAACTTAAAATAATCGTGTTCACAAAAGCTTGAGACTACTCCTTACTGATCACAAATTCTTGCAGCAACGCATTATTCATCTGCTCTATCTGCAAATCGTTTCGTTCTAGTAAGTCAAAAGCTTTCTGCACCACTGCTTTGACAGATTGTGGTAAAGCTTCAAACTTCACTGTATTGACAATAACGATACGACTTCCAGGGTAAGGAGTAAAGTCGATAAATGGTTCCATACCCGATAAAACCAGGATTTTAGCAAGTTCGGTGATGGGATAGTTTTGTTGATGGTTATCCTCGCTGCAGTTGATCTCGGACGCCATATACCCGCAGAACCAAGCGAGACTCTCAGTATCATTTTGGAGGGATATCGAAATCTTTTCTAGCAATTCCAAGGTAATGTGTTGATATTCACTGCTATGTAAGTTGTCAAAAATTTTATCCAATGCTTCTGGACGACGCTCTAAGCAGTGGCTTACGACTTCTTCAATAAGATTGTCAATCGATGCAAACATAGTTTGATATACGTATAATTGATAAATTTTATAGTAGCAAGAACTACAAATATTGTCTGCTTTAAAAGCGCAAAGTCTGCCTGCCTTGAGTACTCAAGGCAGGCAGACTTTGCTTCTGTTACTCGCGCCCCGTGATCACTTATTAAAAAATTCGGCTTTACAGCCGTCCTTTGTGACAACCTACCTACAAGTCAAGACCATGGCAATCTTCTACGACGGCGCAACCGACTCCCTCGCAACTTCCGTACTCAATTCGATTGAGTGGCATATCCGATACAACGTATTGG
>JAQYWP010000301.1 GCA_029379285.1 Rhizonema sp. PD38 | reverse complement strand
ACCCAACACTGTGCCACCAGCTGCTGCATAATTTTGAATTGCTTCTGCCATACCACTTTTTTGTAACAAGAGCAAGTCAGGAATTGTAGTTTTTGTGCCTGGGAGAATTACTGCATCTGGATGTCCTAAATCTTGCTTCGGACTAAGATATTTCAACAGCACTGTCGGTTCTGATTCTAAAGGGTCAAAATCAGTAAAGTTAGAAATTCTCGGTAAGCGAACGACGGCGATGTTGAGTTCGGCTTGAGATTTTGGTGGTTTGCGTTCTAGTAAGTCCAGGGAATCTTCCGGGGGAAACAAATGTTCTAAGTAAGGAATAACACCGACCACAGGGATATCAGTACGTTCTTCCAACCATTTTATCCCAGGTTCTAGGAGCGATCGCTGTCCTCGGAACTTATTGATGACGACACCTCGAATTAAAGCCCGTTCCTCTGGATCTAATAACTCTAAAGTTCCTACAACGTGTGCAAATGCACCTCCTCTATCAATATCAACGACTAGTAGAGTAGGGGCGTTTAAATACTTTGCTACCCGCATATTAGTCAAGTCACGGTGCTTGAGATTAATTTCTGCCGGACTACCAGCACCTTCACAAACAACCAAATCAAATTCTGTCCCTAAATGCTGTAACGATTCCTCAATTGCCCGCCACCCCATCTCAAAATATTGCTCGTAATAATCGGTGGCACTCACTTTACCCACCGACTTTCCTTTAATAATGACTTGAGAAGTCATATCTCCTTGAGGTTTGAGCAAAATAGGATTCATTTCTACCCAAGGAATAACTCCTGCGGCCCAAGCTTGTACCGCTTGGGCATAGCCAATTTCTCCACCACTGGCGGTAACATAAGCATTTAAAGCCATATTTTGACCTTTAAAAGGAGCTACTCGCCAACCACGCCGAGATAGAATGCGGCAAATAGCTGCTGTTAGCAGTGATTTCCCTGCGTGGGATGTCGTCCCCACCACCATAATTGCTTTCATATGAACTATCAGTTTTTACAGATCGGGTTTCTTCAGAATCTCCAGGTTAGTCTTGTAAGACTGAGGACGACTTAATGGTTAGTCAAAAATTTAACTAACTACTCATAATTCTCCCATCCCTAATACTTAAAGTGGATCGGATGTTAGTGGTAAATACTTCATAAAGAGAGTTTAAACTTCCGTATCTATTGTTCCCTTTTACTCCACACTCCTAACTCTTCACTTTTCTACAAGATTTGTGGGATTCCTCATCTTCAGCCGTTCTCCAAGGGAGCGTAGGTGATTGTATTTGACGATTGTTTTGACAAGTTGAGGCTGACACAGAGATGCAGGGACATTTTTTTCTCCCAACTCTTGCCCTGGTTACTAGACTGCCATGGATATCTAAAAGGGTAGTCTTAACCAATGAATAACAGCATCTACAGAGCGATCGCTCCATGAAGGAGTACGCCAAGCAGAGAAGTGAAATTTTTCTACTAACTGGTAACCTAGAGGAGTTAGGCGAAAACAATCTGTAATTCCTTGACCATCGACTTCTCGTCGCAGTACACCCACTTGAATCAACCACATCAAACTATTGTCTGTTCTTAATTCAGACAATGGGCTTCTAGTATAGCTATGTTTTACTCCGGAATTACCAGTAATCTCACTTAATGCCACATGATGAGAACACATCGCTTCAAATAAACTCAGATTGAAGGGAGAACATATTAACGCTCGCTCGGCTCGATCTACAGTTCCACGAGGATAGTGAAAAGTTTTCTGGCTTTGGGCACTGGGCATTTTATGGTTTTAATATCAGATTGGGCTTTCGCGAAGAGTGTTTCTTCAGATAACGATTTAAGATTATTGTAAGATTTCAGATGCACAAATAATTTTTCAAAGGAAAGTTCAATTATGTCTTTAGCCGTCGGCAGCTATGCACCTGGATTTTCAGTCAAAGACACAAAAGGTAATACTGTCTCGTTATCTGACTTTAAAGGGAAAACCGTTGTGTTGTACTTTTACCCTAAAGACGACACTCCTGGTTGTACCAAGCAAGCTTGTAGTTTTCGGGACAATATTGACCAATATAAAAGCAAAGATGTTGTCATCTTGGGTGTAAGTGCAGATGATGAGCTTTCTCACCAAGCATTTACTCAAAAATTCAATCTGAATTTTCCGCTTTTGGCTGACACTGATAAAATCCTAATCAAAGCTTATGATGTCGATGGTGGCGGTTATGCCAAGCGCGTCACTTACGTTATTGATGGCGAGGGTAAAATCAGTCATGTTGACAATGCTGTCAACACATCTACTCATGCTGGCGATATTCTTAGTGCATTAGGATTGTAATCAGCTATGAGCGGTCATCTTTAACTCTGACCGCTCATAAATTTTAATGATCCACTTGGCGTATAAGTACGCGATTTTGTTGAACTTGTTGAGTCTGCTGCTGTGGACGTTGTTGAAGCAGTTGTTGCTGCTTAGCTTTAAATGCAGTTGCTGCATCGTTTAGTTCTTGACTCTGTTCACTAGCATAGTTCGGGTTAAGTTGACCAAAGTTCGCGTTATGAATTAACTGAAACACGTTGAAATTACCCTGTTCAACTCCACGTGAAAACGGATCTGTTCTGTTTGTAGAATCGTAGTTTTCCTGGTTAGTTGCTTGGATTGGATCAGCTAAGCTAGGTTGAGGTGTCAGAAAGGAAGCAAGACTAATTCCTGCAATAGCGATCGCCACAAATTGTGTCAGTGGCAAAAATGTTATCTTCATCCTCTAATATCTCCTGCCAATTGTGTTTAATCTGTTAACCGAGAGTACGTCTTAATTGGGGTTGAATACTCAATAAAGCGACAAGGGTAAACCCAAGTAACACCAGCAATGCACCCCCAAAAGTCACATCACCCCAAAAAGCGTGCATCACCATGCTATTCAGTCCCCAATTGTTGTGAAGATACAGATAGCGGATTGGTTCTATTGCATAGCTAAGGGGATTGAGAGTAGCTACAACTTGCAACCACTTAGGCATAAATGATAACGGAGCCAAAGCCGTGCTGGCAAATAATAGCGGCAGTGTTGTTACAAAAATTACCGCAATTAATTCAATATGCCCAGGTAAAGCAAAAGCCAAGCCGAGGGACAGGGCAGTTACCCCTAAAGTCAGGAGGAAAACGATCAAAGCGATCGCACTCAAGCCGGTAATATCTGGTAACCCTGCTCCTAAAAACGCTGCGGCTGTCACAATTATGACTACTTGTAATAGACTTTGGCTAATAATAAAGATTGCCGAAGCCAGAACAATGGAAAATCGCGATGCTAAGGGAGCTACTAACAATCGATTCAAAAAGCCAAATTCTCGGTCAAACATTACGGGCAAACCCGCATTTAACGCTCCTGTAAATGCAGTAAAAACTATGACTCCCGCGCTTAAAAATTGACCGTAATTTGTCGTGTTACCGAAAATTCCTTTGGGCGCATTTTGAAATAAGGCACCGAACAGCACTAACCACATGACTGGCTGAATAATTCCTGCAATCAATGTCGAGGGACGCCGCTGCAACTGAATAAACAAACGACGTGTTAATGCCAGTGTCTCTTGCACCAGTTCACTAAAAAGATTAGGCGTAGCATCAGTACGTGCTTGAGGTGATGCAACTTGCTGCCAGTTAATTTCCGATTTAGAAGGTATTACAGTATCACGCATAAAATGTTTTTGGGTATTATTTGTTCAAAGATGGCAATTAACCTCGATCTATCTCATATTTTGCTTTTTTTCAGCCTTGAGATCGCGATTGCCAACTGCCACTAATTCTGCGTCCATTAGCGTTTGTCCTGTTGCCGCAAGGTAAACATCATCTAGACTTGGTCGAGATTGGGCAATGCCAAATATTGGTAATCCAGAGTTAGACAGTGCCTGCTGTATAGTCATCAAGGCATCATTCTGTGGCGTCACCACTAAGTTGAGAGAATTCCCTTGAGCGCTATTAATAATGACTTCTTGAACAAATGGCAAAGATGTCAGCAAATCTTGAGCGATCTTAGCTTCCTCAATTGGAGAAAACTCGCGGATTCGCAAAGTGATGCGATCACCGCCTACCTTATCTTTCAACTCTGAAGGTGTTCCTGTATCAATCACAATGCCGCGATCAATAATTGCCACACGATCTGCAAGCGCATCAATCTCTTCTAAATAATGGCTGGTAATCAAAACCGCTGTCCCAGCTTTTCGCAATTTTCGCAAGAACTCCCACACCACAAAACGACTTTCTATGTCAAGTCCCACTGTTGGTTCGTCTAAAACCAACACATCAGGTGAGTGAAGTAACCCTGCTGCCAAGTCTAAGCGCTTGCGCAACCCGCCAGAGTAAGTGCCTGTCTTTTTATCGGCATACTCCTGCAAACTGAGTAAATCCAGTACAGTTTCTATACGCTGTTTCGCAACTGCCCCTTTAATATGATAAAGCGCCGCTTGCAGTTGCAGCAGTTCGCGTCCAGTTAGTACCTTATCCAAGGCAACTTCCTGAGCAACATATCCTAGCCGTCTTCTTGCGGCTCTTGGATTATTTAATACAGAAATGCCAGAAACTTCTATTTTACCAGCATCTGGTGTCGTGAGAGTACACAAAACACGCAAGGTGGTTGTTTTCCCTGCTCCGTTAGGACCGAGTAAACCAAAAATTTCTCCTGGTTCTACTTTCAAGGAAACATCCTTCACGGCTTCAACCGTGCCGTAGCGCTTTTGGAGGTTTTCTATTAAAACGGCGGGAGCCATGATAGGTTAATCTCTAACTATACAAATCTCAACAAAATCTGTTTCTATTCTAGTTAATATCATGCCATCGCTTGATCAAGTATGCTCAAAGTTACTAGCTACTCGTATCAAATGTGTTGAATTGCGAAACTAAAACGATATTCGTCCCTAATAAATCATAGGCTATCTATATGACTGGGATATTCTAGTTTTTGCCTATTAGCTCGCAAAACAGCTAGCTATTGAATAGCAGAGTATCTTTATGCCTAACTAGAATGATAGCACAAGGGGAAATTAGTATAATTTATAACAACTTATAATCATGCCTGAACAGTTAACAATAGAAAGCGACAATTTAGATTTAAAACAACTTCTAAAAACCTTAGCGGCGGTCAAAAAAGGTGACTTTTCTGCACGTATGCCTGTAGATAAAATCGGCATGGCAGGAAAAATAGCCGATACGCTTAATGATATTATTGAACAAAATGAGCGCATGGCGGCAGAACTTCAGCGACTTAGTAGCGTTGTTGGTAAAGAAGGCAAAATTAACGAACGAGCCTATGTAGGAAATGTTCGTGGTTCTTGGTCAGCTTGCGTTGATTCTGTCAATACCCTAATTACAGATTTGGTCCAGCCAACAGCTGAAACAGCGCGTGTTATCCGGGCTGTGGCAAATGGCGATTTGTCTCAAACGATTGCACCAGAAATTGATGGCAGACCCCTCAAAGGAGAGTTTCTCCAAACGGCTGAAATGGTCAACACTATGGTGGGTCAACTTAACTCTTTCGCATCGGAGGTGACACGAGTTGCACGTGAAGTGGGAACCGAAGGTAAGCTTGGTGTGCAAGCCCAAGTGGGTGGAGTTGCGGGTACCTGGAAAGATCTGACCGGGGCAGTGAATATGATGGCGGGTAATCTTACTGATCAAGTCCGTAACATTGCGGAAGTTACCACTGCCGTAGCAAACGGTGATCTCTCGAAGAAAATTACTGTTGATGTGAGAGGCGAAATTTTAGAGTTGAAGAATACCATCAACACAATGGTAGATCAGCTGAACTCTTTTGCATCGGAAGTGACACGGGTTGCCCGTGAAGTGGGAACCGAAGGTAAGCTCGGTGTGCAAGCCCAAGTCAGTGGAGTTGCGGGTACCTGGAAAGATCTGACCGGGGCAGTGAATATGATGGCGGGTAACCTTACCGATCAAGTCCGCAATATTGCGGAAGTTACGACTGCAGTGGCAAACGGCGATCTCTCGAAGAAGATTACTGTCAATGTTAAAGGCGAAATTTTGGAGTTGAAGAACACCGTCAACATCATGGTGGATCAACTTAACTCTTTTGCATCAGAAGTGACACGGGTTGCCCGTGAAGTGGGAGCAGAAGGAAGCCTTGGAGGTCAAGCTCAAGTAAGGGGTGTCGCAGGAACCTGGAAAGATTTGACCGACAGCGTGAATTTTATGGCAGGAAGTTTAACTGCACAGGTTCGTAATATTGCGGAAGTCACGACTGCAGTGGCAAATGGTGACCTCTCGAAGAAAATTACTGTTGACGTTAAAGGCGAAATTTTGGAGTTAAAAAATACCATTAATACGATGGTGGATCAACTTAACTCCTTTGCATCGGAAGTGACACGGGTTGCTCGGGAAGTGGGAATAGAAGGGAAATTGGGTGTGCAAGCCCAAGTACAAGGTGTTGCCGGTACTTGGAAGGACTTGACTGATAGCGTCAATATGATGGCAGGGAATTTAACTGGACAAGTCCGTAATATTGCGGAAGTTGCCACAGCGATCGCCAACGGTGACCTTTCAAAGAAAATTACCGTCAATGTTAAAGGTGAAATTTCGGAGTTAAAAAACACCATTAATATTATGGTGGATCAACTCAGTTCCTTCGCTTCGGAAGTGACGCGGGTCGCTCGTGAAGTTGGTTCGGAAGGAAAACTAGGTGTACAAGCCGATGTCAAAGGTGTTGCTGGAACTTGGAAAGATTTGACAGATAGTGTCAACTTTATGGCGGGAAGCCTAACCGCACAAGTTCGCAACATTGCGGATGTCACCACTGCAGTCGCCAACGGTGACCTCTCGAAAAAAATTACTGTCGATGTCAAAGGCGAAATTTTGGAGTTGAAAAATACCATCAATACAATGGTGGATCAACTGAGTTCCTTTGCTTCGGAAGTGACTCGGGTGGCACGTGAGGTAGGAACGGAAGGCAAACTAGGTGTGCAAGCAGAAGTTAAAGGTGTAGCGGGTACCTGGAAGGATCTGACCGGGGCAGTAAATATGATGGCAGGAAACCTCACCGATCAAGTCCGCAATATTGCTGAAGTTGCTACGGCGATCGCGACTGGGGACCTTTCCAAGAAAATTACTGTCGATGTCAAAGGCGAAATTTTGGAGTTAAAAAACACCATCAACACAATGGTGGATCAGCTGAACTCTTTTGCATCAGAAGTGACGCGGGTTGCCCGAGAGGTGGGTTCGGAAGGTAAGCTGGGTGCACAAGCTGATGTCAAAGGTGTCGCTGGTACTTGGAAAGATCTCACTGACAATGTTAACTCAATGGCAGGAAATCTGACAGCACAAGTGCGGAACATTGCGGAAGTCACAAAAGCAGTGGCAAACGGCGATCTCTCGAAAACAATCACCGTTGATGTGAAAGGCGAAATTCTAGAGCTAAAAAATACCATCAACACGATGGTGGATCAGTTGAGTTCCTTCGCGTCGGAAGTGACGCGGGTGGCGCGTGAGGTGGGAACCGAAGGTAAACTCGGTGGTCAGGCGCAAGTCAAGGGTGTGGCAGGCACTTGGAAAGATCTGACCGACAACGTGAACTCGATGGCGGGGAATTTAACAGCACAAGTCCGAGGTATTGCCCAAGTGGTGACGGCAGTTGCTAATGGCGATTTGAAGCGGAAATTGATGCTGAATGCCAAGGGAGAAATTGAGACTTTGGCAGAAACGATCAATGAGATGATTGACACCTTGGCAACGTTTGCTAACCAAGTGACAACCGTGGCGCGTGAGGTGGGGATTGAAGGTAAGTTAGGCGGACAAGCCGAAGTGCCAGGTGCTGCAGGAACTTGGAAAGATCTCACTGGGGCGGTGAATGATCTGGCGGCAACTCTGACTACTCAGTTGCGGGCGATCGCAGAAGTGGCAACTGCTGTCACAAAAGGGGACATGACACGTTCAATTTCTGTTGTTGCTCAAGGTGAGGTTGCTATCCTCAAAGACAACATCAATCAAATGATTGCTAATTTGCGGGAGACAACGCAGAAAAATACTGAACAAGATTGGTTGAAAACTAACTTAGCCAAGTTTACCCGGATGCTTCAAGGTCAACGCGACCTTGAAACCGTATCTAAACTTATTCTCTCAGAATTAGCGCCATTAGTAGGAGCTTCTTGTGGTGTTTTCTACATTATGGATACGGGGGAAGATTTACCGTACTTAAAGTTATTGAGTAGCTATGCTTACCGCGAACGTAAGCATTTAGCCAACCGCTTTTACTTGGGTGAAGGCTTAGTCGGACAATCCGCCTTGGAAAAAGAACGGATTTTGCTAACGGAGGTCCCCCAAGACTACATTAAAATTAGTTCTGGCTTGGGCGAAGCCACTCCACTCAATGCCGTGGTGTTACCCGTGCTTTTTGAACAACAGGTAACGGCAGTCATTGAACTTGCTTCATTCCGGCGCTTTAGTGAAATTCATTTGACTTTCTTCGATCAACTGACTGAAAGCATTGCGATCGTCGTGAACACCATTGCTTCCAGTATGCGTACTGAAGACTTACTCAAGCAATCACAGTCTTTAGCAGAGGAATTGCAAACTCAGCAATATGAACTCAGGGAAACTAATACACGTTTAGAACAACAAGCTAGAACACTGAAAGCATCAGAGGATTTGCTGAAGAAGCAGCAAGAAGAGTTACAACAAACCAACGTTGAACTCGAAGAAAAGGCAGAGTTAATCTCCGGACAAAAAAAAGACGTAGAAAGGAAGAATCAGGAAATAGAACAGGCAAGACAATCGTTAGAAGAGCAAGCA
>JAQYWP010000025.1 GCA_029379285.1 Rhizonema sp. PD38 | reverse complement strand
CAAAATATCCCTAAACTTTCTAGAATCGAGGTGCAATATGGACACACCGTCGGTACTTGCAAGGTCAGCATGTGGCAGAAGTACCCGTGGGGCATCGAGGCGGACTTAATAGCGTTAGTTTTAGCCCAGATAATCAGCTACTCGCTACCGCAGGAAATGATGGCTTTGTCCGCGTGTGGAAGTTGCAAGGTCAGCCGTTGTCAGTATGGCAAGCAACGCAAGGATCAATGAGGAACCTCAAATTTAGCCCCAATGGTCAACGACTTGCTACCGCAGGAGATGATGGCACTGTCCGCTTGTGGGATTTACAAGGTCACCCATTAGCAACCTGGAAAGTGGATCAAGCAAGGTGAAGTCGGGAGTATCAGTTTTAGCCCAGATGGTCAGCAACTGGCTACTGCTGGATCAAGTGGAAATGCTAAGTTGTGGAAGATTGAATCATTCGATGAACTGATGAAGCGGGGTTGTGATTGGGTGCGAAATTATCTGACAAATAACCCCGATGTCACTGAAAGCGATCGCCACCTATGCGACAATGTGCCAAAAGTAAGTAGTTAAAAGGGTGTGAGGTGTAGGGTATACCCATCAATAAATTGAGGGGCTTTTACCCTCGGTTGAGAGGGTAGAGTGTACAAAAATACAATCAACTCTATTCCCCATACACCCAAAACCCTACCCCCTACACCCTGTTCTCGGTAATTGGGTTGCTTGTTCTCTGGCAAGCTTTAGGCAAGCCTGCAATTTTCCTGCTACCACCCGAACATGAGGTTCTTCGAGTAGGGAAAGGTGAGAACCGGGAATGTACTGGAGATCTATGCCGTCAGCAATGAGATCGCCCCAGCCGAATTGAAGATCGTATTGTATGCCAATAGCGTCAGATCGATACCGATCTTCTGTTCGTAAGAGAGTCATTTTACCGGGGTAAACTGGGAAAGTATATTTGTCTAAAGCCTGTGTGTTGGCGTCGATAATTTCTAAGTGCTTGTCAGTCTTCTCCAAGTGATGCATCTCATCTAAATAATGCTTGTATCTGTGTTTGAGTTCATACTTACTTTGCTTGCGCCAGCCTACAGCCTTTTGTGTGAGGTAGGTAGGTCCTTGTTGTAAAATATTATTGAGATGCAACAGAACTCGCTTCCATAATGCTGATCGCTTGCTGTACCCAGCACGAAGGGTATCAATCATGACTAGAAGACCAACTTTTTCACCTCCCTTGTGAAGTTGCTGGGCCATCTCTAGGGCTATCACACCTCCAAAGGAGTAACCTGCGAGAAAATAAGGGCCATCAGGCTGAATAGTTTTAATTTCCTGAATGTAGTGCGCTGCCATGTCTTCAAGTCGAGTGAAAGGCGGCTTGCCATCTAGCCCTTGTGGTTGTAACCCATAAACTGGTTGATCTGACTCAAGGTGCATTGCTAAATGGCGGTAACACAGGATTTCCCCGCCTAAGGGGTGGAGAAAGAACAAAGGTGGCTGTGAACCGTTGGGTTGAATTTCTACTATAGAGGAGAAAGTATCTGTTGAGACTACGCTATCAGAAGTCGTAGATTTCTCTGTCTGTCTCAATTGTCCTTGATAAAGGATTTTAGCTTGAGTCTCTACATTCCCTGATTGGAAGAGTGTCGCTAAGGGAATTGATATCCCGAAAGTCTTCTGTATTTGGGCGAATAAGCGTACAGCTAGCAAGGAATGCCCACCCAGATCAAAGAAGTTATCTTTGACGCTAATGGGTTGGATGCCTAAAACTTCTTCCCAAATCTCTGTGAGTTGACATTCTAAGCGATCGCGTGGGGCAATAAAGCTTTTCTCCACCTCTTGTCTATTTCGCTCTGGTATTGGCAGCGCTTTCCGATCTACTTTACCGTTAGGAGTAAGGGGAAAAGCATCGAGGATGACAAAGGCTGAGGGGATACTGTATTTAGGCAGCTTGTCGTTCAAAAAGCTCCGTAATTCATCAGTTGTACATGCCTGTTGTAAGATGACATAAGCGACTAAACGCTGATCACCTGGTTCGTCTTCGCGGGCAACAACGACGACTTCCCGGACAGCAGAATGAGCACCTAACAGCGTCTCAATTTCTCTGAGTTCAATGCGTACTCCTCGGATTTTAACTTGACGATCCATGCGACCAAGAATTTCCAAAGTCCCATCTGGACGATATCGTCCGCGATCGCCTGTGTAATAAAGTAAATCTTGTTCGTCGTTGCGGAAAGAGTTCTTGACAAATCGAGAACTATCTGATGGCGATGCATTGATATAGCCTAAAGTGCGAAATGGCGTCCGGATTACAATCTGACCCGCTTCACCAATACCGCACAGTCGGTTGTTGTCTGCTAAAATCAGTGCTTGGGTTTCTGGAAGCGGAGAACCAACAGGTTGTATTCCAGGAAGGAGATTAGCATTTACCCGGTAATAGCATTTTGCCATAGTTGTTTCTGTCGGACCGTAAAGATTGACGATTTCGCCGGACTCTGGGAAAGCCTCACACCACTGACGTATCAGTGTATCCTTGAGAGGTTCTCCAGCAAAAAAGATACATCTTAAAGCACTTAAAGAAACCTCTGTCGGTACATTCACCAACCATGATTGGGCTAACGTTGGAACCGTGTGCAGCAGAGATATTTGCTCGTGTTCCAACCACCTGAGAATTCGCGTCGGTTCTAGTTCATCGCCTTCTGCTGGCAAACAAAGGGTTGCACCACTTGTCAAAGGTAGAAAGACATCCCTCAGGACGACATCAAAGGAAATTCCTGTCAATTGAGCGCTGCGATCTTCTTGGTTGACGCCAAAAGTTTGCCGTTGCCAGTTCAGAAAATGTGCCATCCCTTTGTGGCAACCCAAGACTCCTTTAGGAACACCAGTCGTACCGGAAGTAAAGAAAATGTAAGCAGCATCGTCAGGCGACAATATCGGTAAGTCTATTGGCTCTTCATCTCCGTCTCTGTGAATCCCTGTGTCTGGATTCACGTGGATGACAGTTAAAGACTGCCATTTTTCTTCTGGTTGCTGATCGCTGATATACAGTAGATACTTAGCTTTGGCTTCACTCAGCACGATCTGCTGTCGCTGTTGAGGAAGCTTGGGATCGATTGTCAGTAACACCGATCCACTTAAGAATACGCCCATCATACTGGCAATTAGCCCAAAGCTGCGCTGTCCGAACACGGCTACAGTTTCACCCTGCTTGATTCCCTGACTCAGTAGAACCTCCGCCACAGCATGTGCGCCTTTCGACAATTCTCTGTAATTCCAAGAGCGATCGCCCTGGCGAATTGCAGGATGTTCTGGCGTGTGGTTGACCCAATTAGCAAACATTGCCGGAACCAATTCGTACTCTGGTTCTGACAATACTACACTCGGATCTGGAAGCAAAGTTCGGGATTCTGGTGTAACTAGGGAATATAATTTGATGGGGAGATTTGGAGTGGCAACAATCTGCTCAAGTAAATACTCAAATTGATTTAGAAGCCAAGTTATGCGTGCAGCAGAAAACAACACCTGCTGATACACAAGTTGCAAACGCAGTTCACCTGAGTGTTCCTCCGCATATAAAGTCATGGAGAATTTTGACTCTGGTTCGCTGAGTTCTACAGAACTGAGGCTTAATCCAGAAAGTGTCCAAGCCGTCTGGGGTGTGTTGATGAAATTGAACATCACATCAAACACTGGATGTCTGCTTAAGTTACGTTCTGGCTGTAGTTCTTCAACAAGCTTCTCGAAGGGCATATCTTGGTGGGCGTATCCATCCAAAGCCACTTTCCGAATCCGACTCACTAATTCCCCGAAACTCGGGTTGCCGGACAAATCGGTACGTAAGGCAACTGTATTAATAAAACACCCAATCAGCCCCTCAGTTTCAGTCTGGTTACGACCAGCGATTGGAGTTCCAACGATAATATCTTCTTGTAATGTATAATGGTACAGCAATGTCTTGAATGCTGCGAGTAAGGTCATGAATAACGTTGCATCTGACCCTTGGCTGAGTGCCTTGAGTGCCGCAGTCCAGTTCTTTGATAGCACTAAAGATTGACTCGCCCCTAAGTAATTCTGGACTGAAGGTCGCGGTTGATCCGTGGGTAATTCCAGTACGGGTAGAGTTCCTGCTAACTGCTTTTTCCAGTAGTCTAGCTGGATGTCTAAGTCTTTGCCAGATAGCCACTGACGTTGCCAAACAGCAAAGTCGGCATACTGGATGGGTAGTTCTGGCAGAGGATTTGGTAAGTTTTTTAAAAAGGCTTCATATACTGTCGCTAACTGCTGACCCAAAATGCCCATCGACCAACCATCTGAAGCGATGTGGTGTATGACAAGCAATAGGATATATTCCTCGTCGTTTATTTGTAGCAACGAGCCACGTAGCATTAGGTCTGATGTTAAGTCGAAAGAACAGAATGCCTCCTGGTTTAACACCTGTTCCACTTTCTGTGGCTCTTGTATTAAGTTAATGACTTTCAGAGGAACTGGTCGAGGCTCTGCAATGACTTGTACGGGACTACCATCAGCTGATGCAATAAAATTGGTTCGCAGTGCTTCGTGATGAGCAACGATCGCATCCAACGACTGTTGCAAGACACCCACGTTAAGTTTGCCGATCAAGCGTTGGGCGATGGGGACGAGAAAAGCCCGGCTGTTTGGTTCCATCTGCTGGGAAAACCACATTCTTTGCTGGGCAAAGGATAGGGGAACCGACTGTCGATGGGGGAGTTGCGGAATGCTTTGATTTTGGCTCGCACCAGTATTCTTGGGCAACTGGGCGCTCGCACTAGCGAAATCTGCAATAGTTGGTTTTTCAAACAGCAACTGTAAAGGGATGTCTGCATTGAAAGCTTGACGTGTTCGAGAAATCACTTGTGTTGCCAGCAGTGAATGCCCACCCAATTCAAAAAAGTTGTTGTGAATACCCAAGCGCTCAAAACCCAATACTTCCGCCCAAAGAACTGCTAATACCTCTTCAGTGCTGTTGCGAGGTGCCACAAAGTTGCTAGCATCAATCAAATCAGAAGCATCTGGGGAAGGCAAAGCACGACGGTCTACTTTACCATTAGGGCTTAATGGCATCGCATCCAAGAAGACAAAAGTTGCAGGCACCATGTGTTCAGGCAACTTATCCTGTAGAAAGGAACGCAATTCCATCTGAGTCACTTGCGCTTGTGCCACAACATATGCTATTAGTCGCTTGTCGCCGGGAACGTCTTCTCTAGCAATCACAAGAGTTTGTTGCAGAGCCGGATGTTGGCTGAGTTTAGCTTCAATTTCTCCCAACTCAATCCGGAAGCCGCGAATCTTCACTTGATGGTCTACCCGACCGAGGAACTCAATAATACCATCACTGGTGTAACGCGCCAAATCGCCTGTCTTGTATAATCGTGCTAGTTGGTTGCTATCCAAAGGATTGGGAATAAACTTCTGTTGTGTCAGTTCCGGACGGTTGAAATAGCCTCGCGCTAGTCCCACACCACCAATGTGCAACTCTCCCGCTTCACCTATACCTACGGGTTGCAAATCTTCATCTAAAATATAAATTTGTGTATTTGCTATCGGCTGACCAATCGGTGCTATCGTATAGTTAGTTCCGCGCTGACAAGTCCAGTAGGTAGCATCAATCGAAGCTTCTGTCGGCCCATAGCAATTTAACAGAACATTTTCTTGCTTCATCCGCGCCAAGAAGCGTTCTACCAGTTCAATAGATAAGGCTTCACCACCGCAGGTAACGTGCTTTAAATAACAATCTTCGATGCCTTTTTCCTCAAGTAACACGCGCAGTATTGAGGGAACCAAGGCAATAACTGTGATTTGCTCCTCAAGCATAGTTTTGACGAGGTAGCCAGTGTCTTGATGTCCGCCTGGTTTGGCTAGAACCAACTGTGCGCCAAAGCACAACGGCCAGAATATCTGCCACACAGACGGATCGAAGCTAAAAGAAATCGTTTGTAAAACTTTATCAAGTGCGGTTAATCCAAACGTGGTTTGCCGCCAGTTGAGCTGATTTGCGATGCCACGATGAGGAATCATCACACCTTTGGGCTGTCCTGTTGAGCCGGAGGTGTAAATTACATAAATCAAGTTGTCGGCATTGACATCACTGACTAGATTGGATTGACTATAGGAGGCGATCACCTGCCACTCTGTATCCAAGCAAACGACTTGTGCATTCGACTCAGGTAATCGAGATTGCAACTTAGAATGCGTTAATAGCACGGGCACAAAGGAATCTGACAGCATAAACTCCAATCGTTCCATTGGATAGGCTGGATCTAACGGTACGTATGCACCACCAGCTTTGAGAATGCCTAACATTCCTACGATCATTTCAATGGAACGTTCTATACACAAACCCACCAGAACTTCTGGTTTGACACCTAATTTCTGTAAGTAATGCGCTAGTTGGTTTGCCTGAAAGTTCAATTCTCGGTATGTGATTTGCCCGTCTTCTAACACAACTGATACAGCGTCTGGTGTCTTCTCTACCTGCGCCTCAAACAAGAGATGAATACAGGTATCTTGGGGATACTCCGCTTGAGTGTCATTCCACTCCAACCGCATTTGTCGTTCTGGCTTCGCCACAATCTTCTCTTGATTTATATACATTTCTTTTTTACCTCCTCAACTTTAAAAAATATGTGTAGATGTTCAGGATTCGTCTAAAAATCAGATATAACTTTCGTGAAATTTTAGTAGAGCAAAACCCTTACTTCTTTACATCTGATTTGTGCAGAACTTAGTAATCAACACTTAACAGTCTGTAGTGAAAACTTAATTTTTAAGAAGGAAAACACGGAGTGGTATAGCTGTTACTAGGAAAATACAGAGACCTAGTTTGCTGTTGAGATCAAGTAGGGCTATTTTTAGATCTCTGTAAATTAAGTAACGCATTTTATTCCATATGATACTGCAAGTGTTTTCTTGACACTCTACAAGAAATTCCTACTCTTTCCGGACAAAATGAAGTTACGCCGTAAAATTAATTGCTTAGGTTCGGTTAATGCTGAAGAACGGAATTACGCACCATTCCTCACCCTGATAGTGGGAAAACCTACATGCGCATTATCTCCTCTTCACTAAAGAAGCTATGTCTCCTTAAACCATTTGAAAAGGGGAGCATCGCAAGCTTTGTGGAGCCAAAGGTTATGGGTAGAGAGAGTCATACAGCAGTCCTAACCTAAATCAGTTGTGAAATTCTCTCTCGTTCTTTACAGCACCGTTCGAGCGGTTTATTGAAAAATAATTTTCACGACTCATTTAGGCTCGCTATATCCAAAGCTGTTGGGTTTGAGATCCACTGCATTGCAAAGTCGAGGCAAAATCTCAATTTTACTTTTTTACTGAGTCCGGATAATTGACTATACTTAAAAATCGTTACGCGTTTTCTTATCTCCGTATCAATATGATCTGCGGTGAGCAAACGGGCAAGAACCTGCTGGGCGCACGGGTAAGCTGATTTCTGTTACGTAAGTTGGAGAAAGATCGGGAGTTGATGCTAATATATTTTCTTGTGGCAGTTGAGTTTTGGCTAATGCCAATGCTCGACGAGCATTAGTTAAATATACGCTATCTTTCCCACCTTTATCAAAAAGCCGTAAATATCCTTCAAGATACCTAACACGTAAGCCTAAATCCTCCGCACCTTCAAGAAAAGGCAGATCGACTTCAACCATATAGCGGATAGCTAAGAGGGGAATGGGACTGCGTAGGGGACGAAAGTTTGGGTTGTGCAAACCTGGGCTTTCCGTACGATTATGAAATTCTCCTAACATTAGTCCTGATTCAACAAAAAAAGGCTTAAGTTTTTGTTGAACAGCATCAATCATTTTGTCTGTATCATCTAAATGAATATCAGGAAAGACTAATAATATGACTTTATTGATACCGACTTCTCTGTCTCGCGGCTCCAGTTCAAGGAAGGTATCACGGTAACTCAGAACAATTTCTTCAATTTGCTGTGGTTCCAGATTTTTCGCCCGAATAACAGTTGACCGAATACTGTCGGACTTAATCGCTTGAGGCACAAAAGGGCAAACAGGACCTGATCTACCTAACTCGCGATGAGGTCTTGCTAAAAACGTCTTAACCCACGCGTTAATTTCCATTAAAGCGGAAATGTCTTGTTGGAGTTGTTCAATTTCAATAGATGTATAGAGTTGCATCACTCTTAAGTTCCTTTAACTAGGTGTATAATGGGGCTAAATAGTTAGCAGATACACGAAGGTAGCGTTCATTTCTGAGAATTCTGGTTAAAATCTTTAAGCAGAATACAAAAAATGATGCTAAACCATTTATTGTGAATTGAAGATAGTGTATATTGGATAAACCACAATGTAATAGATAACGAATAGTTACATGTGACTCTTTAAGAAAGAATAAATTTTAGGAATGATGTATACAAAAAGCATCTTGACTTTTCCCTTAAATCTCCTTTGTTAACTATGTAACCATATATCAGTAGTTATATCATCCTAAGTGTGAAGTTAATATTTAAACCGCAATCAAAATCATAAAGTTTCAATATTGAATTGAGTACCCAGTTGTCGAGAAAAACATATTGATTTATCTACTCAAAAAGTATTTTGTAAGCAAATTTTATGAGATTATACCAGAGTCACTTTCATCACAACATAATTAAAATCCCGATCACTTCCATTAGTAACAGAACCAGTCCTCTCTTCAAAGGTAAATGTGAAGGTGTTGCCGCTCCCTAGTTTGTGGACATGACTCAATACATCTTGATCAGCTGTAGTGAAACCAAAGAATGCTTGAGCGTGACCTTTCTCAAAATCATCTTTGCTACCATTTTGAATAATAATATCAGGGAGCGAAGATAGTTCCACCCTGAACTCAGCTACGCTCTTGTTTATGGATGCTTTAGCATAATCTGCGCTCTGGTTGGAACTCAAGGATTTATCGGTGATTGCATAAACCACAGTTCCGTTGCGATCGCCAACCTGATAAAAGCCAACAGTATGAGGATGGAACTTACTCAGATCGTGGGCGACGCGATTATTGTTTCGCATCCATAGAGTTTGCTCGGCAGTCGGACTATCGTTCTCGCTCACATGTTCATCACCACCTAGAAACCCGACTCCTTCTTTTTCTGCGGCTGAAAATATTGGAGCAGGTTGGCGAGTAGGGGCGCTCCTGCCGTTCGCCTCTACTGGAGATATCTATTCCAATCAGAGAGTTGCCTTCTGCGTCGTCGAAAGCGACACCGCTCGGTGACTGGATTCCATCTTCAAACTTAATTGGTGCAAGATGAATAAATGGGGTAATAGCTGCTCCCAAAGAGGGCTTGTTTAAGTTATTCTGAGTGCCGTTGTTTGTACGGATGGAAACTCCCTTGTCTCCTAAAACTAATATACCGTCAGTATACGTATCTCTTTCCACTTCTAATATTGACACTTTTGCTTTAACTCCATTTTATGTAAGTATAATAAATCACCCTTTTTTGAGGCTAAAGCATTCATTGTAAAATTAGCGTGTGTTTTTATACAAAGATTTTAAAGCTTTAAAAATTTAGTACAATTGAACTATGAATATTCTTTGGTTTCGACGGGATTTACGTATCGCTGATAATGAAAGCGTCGCGGGGGCAACTGCCCAAAATGCTCTCGTATTGCCTTGCTTCATTATCGATCCTTGGTTTTATGAATGGGCTGATGTGGGTAAGGCGCGAGTCAGGTTTTTGTTTGAGTCTTTAGAAAATCTAGATCGTAACTTACGTTCAGTAGGTAGTCGGCTGTATTTGTTTGAGGGGAATTCTTTAAATATTTTGTCAGAAGTAACTCGACAGTTAATGCAGCAGGGACACAAACCTCAACTTTACTTCAACCGCGATGTGCAAGTTGAGTATGGGATCGAACGCGATCGCACTATCGTCACTTTCTACCAACAACTTAACCTTGACTACCACATCGGTTTAAACAACTTTTTACAAACAGATGACAGCGATCGCGATCAGTGGTTTAACGAATACTATACCTACGTTAGACAAATACCTCACCCAACTCCTATACGTATTAACACTCCACAAACAGCTTTTAATCTACCCCAACTGACCTTTGCCGAACTCAAACAAAAATATAGTGCATTTTACGAAACGGGACGGGTGTACTTTAAGGCTGGTGAAACACAAGCACAAGCAACTTTAAACTCATTTCTAACTAAACGATTTTACGGGTATCATTGGAGACTCTCAAAACCGTGGTTAGCACAACAGAAGGCAACGTCTCATCTTTCGCCTCATCTGACTTTCGGGACGATTTCGGTGAGAAATGTCTATCAAAAGACTAAGGCACGGGTAGCAGAACTGACCAACCAACCCAAAGCCGAATTTTCCTTGAAAGCATTTCGCGATCGCCTGCGATGGCACGATAGTTTTACCCAACGGTTGTACTTTCATCCCGAAATTGCAAATACTAACCGTTACCCTGAGTTTGATGAATATTACCGAGCGGATGAACTCACTCAACAGCAGCAGGAGTTATTTTACGCTTGGCAAGAGGGTGTTACTGGTTTCCCGATGGTTGATGCTAGTATGCGTCAGCTAAAAACGATGGGTTGGATGAACTTCCGCATGCGAGCAATGTGCGCGACTTTCTTAACAATTAATTGTGGTATATCCTGGCAACATGGAGCTAGGCACTATATGAACTGTTTGATAGATGGGGATTTAGCGATTGATAACTGGCAGTGGCAAATGCAAGCAGGAATTACCAATCCTCTCAGTGACACTTTTCGCATCTACAATCCCAATAAGAATATAGAGGAAAAAGACTCAGACTTACGCTTTATCTATCACTGGATACCAGAGTTACTCGGATACGGCTTACCTGAGATTCTTCAGGGCAAGTACATCGAGCATGGTTCGTATGTACCACCAATTTTAGATTGGTCAAAGACTCGCTTAGTGAATGGTAAAATTATCTCCGACATCCGCAAGCGCGTCAGAGAACGGTTGATAGTTGAAGGTGGTGAGGAGTACGAGAATGCTAATGCTGCCAAAACTGCTGTAGATAAACACTTTGAATCCAAAAATAGACAGTACCAGCAATTTAAGGAGAAAGAATCGCTATTGTAGCAGGCGATCGCAAATGCCAAAGGAACGAGCGTCACCCGTTAGCGTTAGCGAGTCTTCTCCCAAGGGGAGACGCCAGAGGCGAACGAGCATCAGGGTTGCTTTATTTACACGCCCGGTGTACTCGTATTAACTGATGGCAGACACTTTTAGACTTTCTTCTTCTTTGTGCTATCTGAGAAGGACAATTTACATCGAAGCGATCGCACTCCGTTTCAAATGTCACCAAATGTGCTAAATTCTTCATTAAGTGAGAGTTACTCTATCACTGTCCGTTAGTCATTAAAGTTCGCGCATACGTTTTCAGAAAGCGGGAGGAATCCCGTGAAGTGTTCTCGTGGTTCGTTATGGTTCGTTTCATGCAAATCCATGTAGTAATTTTCACTACGAATCTTAAAATTTTATGAAATCCAAATCTCCACTAAACCTGAACCGTCGGCAATTCTTAGTACGCGCAGCTCTCACAAGTGGTGGAATTATTGCCACAAACGTTTTCTCAAAATCTTTTGCCCAAAGCCAAAGAAATCAGGCTACCACCTGAAAGGTCTTTGGCTTTGTTTTTCCATATAACAACTTTTGTATGAACTGATAGCAGACACTTTTATACGTTATTCTTCTGTCTGTCAGCCGAGATGGCAAAATGCTGGCTTCTGCAAGTCGGGCTAGTACAAATGTTGATTTTATTGATGCTTATCTAGCAGAAATTGCACGTTACACAGGCGGAATGATAGTTTCATTTGATAGAGACTTCAGACGTTTAGGAATTT
Source organism: Rhizonema sp. PD38 (assembly GCA_029379285.1). GTDB lineage: Bacteria > Cyanobacteriota > Cyanobacteriia > Cyanobacteriales > Nostocaceae > Rhizonema. The sequence continues at coordinate 8,507 of JAQYWP010000025.1, read as the reverse complement.
CTTGGATTGAGCCAGAATAATTTGTCCGTGTAGACACAAGCGATAGAAGGGCAATGGTGCAATGACAGGCTCTCCAAATAAGTGAGCTCGATAAGCCAAACTGTAGTAGTAGGGAATGAGTTCGTAGCGTTGGCGAATATTGACTAGGTTACTTTGAATATTGCCAATGCGGTCAGGTGAAGTTTGATATGGTGGCTTAGCTATAATAAACTGATTATGCGTGTGCGGTCGCACAGGTATGTCAAACCAAGCTCCGTTGGCGAACCACTGGGTATAAGTTTCGTCTTCATAACGCCGATTAGATCCTTGCCAGTCATTACCGGGCAATGCTGCTCGTTCAAAACCACCAATATCAGCGCCATAATAGTCAATACCAGAGAATGACATGTGCATTTGAGCATTAAAGTGGCTAGCCAGAGATTGCAGATTAGAACCAATATCGCCTGACCACAAAGCAGCACCGTAGCGTTGAATCCCAGCTGCACCTGAACGAGTTAGAATAAAAGGACGGGGATTTGTTATCCCTAAATTAGTTGAGATTGTTTTTCCCAACAGCGTAGTAAACCGGAATTTGCATATTACCGATTTTACCACCACCAAACCCCTCAAAGGCATTGCCAAAGTCTCCACCCGTTCTTTCTTTGAGGGTAAGCCAATCACCATCAGCCGATCCAAGTCTTTTGAAGTTTTCCCCGAGACCATAAATATTCTCGATCTGCCCCTGTTCTATATTTAAGCCTTTGAGGGATTGATTGAGATCGACGGGACAAATCTTAGTTAATTCAACATTCTGCTTTGTCTTGTCATATGCGGTGATGCAAAAGTTTAGGTTGGATCAACAAAATTTTTTAATGTTTCTGTAGTGTTTAATTGTAGCTTGTAAAGCTAAGTAAAAACTTTGTTAACCTTTAAGGTTAATTATTTTGGTGAAAGTTTTGGTTTACTGATATTGTGTTTAAAAACAAAAAACTTGAAAAAGAGTGTAATAACCAAAGGCTGCTAGAGAAAACCCACGGTGCAGATCGAGCAAAACGTATTCGGCGAAGGCTTGATGATTTAGAAGATGCCAACGTACTTGAGGATATGCGAAATCTTCCAGGACGTTGCCATGAATTGCTTCATGATCGCGCAGGTCAGATATCACTGGATTTGGATCATCCCTATCGGTTTATATTTGAGCCAGCAGATGAACCAATAGCTACCAAACCATATGGTGGCATTGATTGGAATAAAGTAACAGCTGTGAGAATACTTGGCGTAGAGGATACCCATGAGTAACACGATCCAAAATCAGTACAAACCAGATTATGTTTCTCCTCCAGGGGAGACACTTGAAGAAGTCCTTGAAGAGCGTGGTATGTCCCAAGCAGAACTGGCGGAACGGACGGGTAGACCAAAAAAAACAATTAACGAAATTATCAACGCTAAAGCAGCAATTACCCCGGAAACGGCATTGCAATTAGAGCGGGTATTAGGAATTCCTGCTAGTTTTTGGAATAACCGTGAACGGCGATACCAGGAGGCAAAAGTTCGAGCAGAAGAAAAAGAGCGCTTCCTAGTATCAGGACAACAACATAGTAAAGCAGGTATTTTGCAGTTTGCCATCCAAATTGGAATAGCACCTGGGATTGTCGTTGAGAGACTTCAGCACGATGGAGTTTTACCATCTAGTCATTGCAATGAGCAAAAGCAAAGGTTTGAATAGGCGTTTGAGATGCATGAAAGCTAATTAAGTAATAGAGTGGAAATAAACATAACGATGTTACGAAACATAAATCCACTCAAAATCCATACTCATGAAGTTTCAATTTTCTTGCGTCTACCCTGTTTAATTAGCTGGCTGAATTTTTATAGATATCTCCAGATTGTAAGTTACGTTAGGTAAAATTTGTAGCCTGGTCGTTACTCGTTTAATACTGAGTGACTAAATAGCCTTAGTTCTCTTAATGCAATACGTAAGCTAACTTTTCCTGGCAAAGTGCGAGAGAAATACAATATTTAATATCATGTCCGGTTAATTAACCGTAAATTTTGTTGAAACGGAACCCCACCACGCCAGTCACCTACGGCGGGAAAACGCCTCATGCGTGCTGGCTCCCCAACCCCTCCCCCTTCGGGTGACGCTCCTTCGTCGCTAACGCTGACGCTCGAAGACTCGCTAACGCTTCGCTAACGCTTCGCTAACGCTTCGCTAACGCTAACGCCAGTCGCCTAGGTCGGGCTAACCCTCCTGCAGCGCTGGACTCACCGCTTGCGGGGAGGGGTTCTTTTATTATGAGTGATTTAAAGAACATCATATAAAATGTAATATTTTTGGCATTTTTACTTAACTTATCTTGCTCAAAGCTTTATTTAAGTAGGAGAATATTTGTATTTTAAAATACCAGTTTATACCAAATTTATGTGAAGCTACCCGTTATTTTTTCCCTTCCTAATACCATTTTGAAGACTGATAAAAAAGTTTTACGAGCCTGCATTTATTTTGAACACAAGTGCATAAGTTGACTTTGCTGACATCAATTATATATAGAGAGACTTTATGCACAGAGAAAAATTCATCTGTGTAGAGGGTGAGCTTCTCATGCAAACATCAACTTGATTGGGGGGTAACTATGACTAAGAGTATATATGCACTACTCGTTGGTATTGACGAATACGATCCAGCTTCAATTATGACTATACCTTCATTAGAAGGTTGTGTTAATGATATCAAGGCTGTAGAAGCTTATCTGAGGGGACGGGTGACTAAAGATAGTGAATGGAAATTGATTGACAACAGCGATCGCCCTTGGGTACTTACCAATCAACAAGCTACCCGTGAGGCAGTCATCCAAGGCTTTGAGCAACATCTGTGTCAGGCTGAAAGTGATGATGTTGTTTTATTTTACTATGCTGGTCACGGTGCACAAGAAAAAGCACCACAGGAATTTTGGAAAGTAGAGGCAGACGGTTTAGATGAAACTATAGTTTGTTACAACAGTCGAACACAATCAAGCCGCGATTTAGCAGATAAAGAACTATCTTACTTAATCTCCAAAGTGGCACAAAAAAATCCCCACATCGTAATTGTACTCGACTGCTGTCACTCCGGTTCGGGAACTAGAGATGTATCAAGCGAATTCAAGGTGCGGCGATCGCCTGTTGACTCGCGAGAACGTTCTTTGAACAGCTTTATTTTTGCCAACGATCTCTCTGCCTTAGATGAAATTTTAAATTCTGCTAAAAGTATGGAGCAGAAAACCACAAGTTTAGTATTACCCACTGGAAAGTACGTGATTTTATCTGCTTGCCGAGATTACGAGTTGGCAAAAGAATATCAAGGAGACAATGGGGAACCGCGAGGAGTTTTCTCTTACTTTTTGCTAAATACACTGCAAAGCACAAATGGTAATATTAGTTATAAAGATTTAGTCAGAAATATTAATGCTACCATCGGCGGTAAAGTGAAAGAACAATCGCCGCAAGTTGATGCAACTGACCGTACTGAGTTAGATAAGGCTTTCTTAGGTGGGGCAATTTCAGAGTTTCCTACGCACTTCAATTTAACTTATAATGACAAAGATAATAGCTGGATAATTGATGGTGGTGGAATATTTGGTGTGCCAGTGGGAGCTAACGGTAGCGATACCATATTAGCAATCTTTCCTTCTGGATGTACAGCAGAACAGTTACGACAACTATCGCAAGCTGTAGCATCCGTAAAAGTTACCCAAGTACTACCACAAAAAAGTAAAGTGCAAATTATCAGTGGTAGCGATAAATTATCTCAAAAAGAGACATACTCTGCCGTCGTTATCAGTCTACCTTTACCACCTTTAAAAGTTTATTTTAAAGGCGAAGCTACAGAATTAAAATTGGTGCAGCAAGCATTACAAACAGTTGCACCAGGTGGTAAACCTTCATTATATGTATCTCAAGTCAATGACGCGAAAGATGCAGATTACCAAGTGATCGTGCAGAATAATCAGTATTGGATTACACAACTTCAAGACTCACGTCCCGTGGTTGCTCCCATTCCAGAAAACTCAAACCAGACAGGTGATTCAAATGATAATGCTTTACAAGTCATTTACCGATTAGAACATATTGCTCGTTGGCATAATATTCTGGAACTCCGTACTCCCCCGACAAGTCGCATCAAAACAGATGATGTCCAGATGGAGATTATCCACTCAGGACAGGAAAACTCAAAGTCTGGTTCAGAAATGCGTGTAGAATACACTTATGAAAATGGTGAGTGGATTCCGCCAACTCTGCAAATAAAATTAACCAATAATGGTAATAAAACTCTTTTTTGTAATGTCCTAGATTTGTCAGAAAGCTTTGCTGTAAATGTGCCATTTTTTGAAGTTAAAAGTAGTGTAAGACTTGCACCCAAAGGTACAATTACGAGTGATGATAGTCTTAGTTTCATTATTCCCGATGCATACATAGCACAAGGAACGACTGAATACAAAGATGTTTTTAAGCTGATTGTCAGTTCTACAGACTTTCATGCTGATTTTCTAGAACAAGATGGTTTGAAACCCCCTGAAACTAAACGTGATATGGGAGAATATGAGGGTACACTTGACCGTTTAATGGTAGGGGTTAACTCTCGTGAAGCTGTCAGAGCAACAGGAAATAATGATGATTGGATGACAAAGGAAGTCACGATTACTATCGTGCGATCGCCTGATGCTTACCCAATTCAACATAGTAACAGCACCTTCCTACAAAATGATTTAGTTGAGGTAAAAAGTCACTCAGAATTGCAAGCGCAAGTCAATCTTACCTCAGTTCCACAAGCCAGTCGAGATTTAGGCAATTTAATTTTACCTGCTATTTTGCGGCAACAAGCCTATGTGACTGAATCCTTTCAATTTACTAAAAGCCGAGGAAGTGACCCAGGTTTAAGTGTATTAGAGTTAAGTAACGTCCAAAACTATCAAGTTGTTACTAAAGAAAATCCACTCAAACTAGTCGTTAATCAATCACTTGCTGACAACGAACACCTGATTCCCTTCGCCTATGATGGTGAATTTTTCTTACCTTTGGGAAGAGGATTGAAAACTGTAGATAGTAAGACAGAAATTACTCTAGAACGGCTAACAGAACCAATTCCATTATCTATAAGCAGCCGCTCTTTACAGAATTCAATCAAAATTTTCTTTGAGAAAGTAGTTAGTGATGTCATAGGCAAACCATTTGCATACCCGATTTTAGCTGTAGCTAATGTAGATGATCAGGACAAAGTAACCTACGAAGCAGAACACCAGAAGGTAACAGCGCAAGTCGCCCAAGCTGAAAAAATTGTCCTATACATTCACGGCATTATTGGCGATACTGAAAGTATGATTCCCAGCATCAAACATGCTATAGTAGAAGTAAATGGGCAACAGCGTCCACTTAGAGACACCTATGACCTAGTTTTGGCATTTGACTACGAGAATCTCAACACAACGATTCAGGAAAATGCAAAACTATTAGGGCAAAGGTTGCAAGCAGTAGGTTTAGGTCCAAACCACGGTAAACAATTGCACATCGTCGCACACTCAATGGGAGGATTAGTTTCACGGTGGTTCATTGAGCGAGAAGGCGGCAATGAAGTTGTGCAACATTTAGTCATGTTAGGCACACCAAATGCAGGTTCACCTTGGCCTAAACTACAAGATTTGGTATTTACGGTTCTTTGTCTAGGATTGAATCAACTTTCGGCAATTGTTTGGCCGACGAAAATCGTCGCAGGGTTAGTGAAGTTTCTCGAAGTCAAGGACTACTCGCTCGATGAAATGCAACCAGGCTCTGATTTTCTCAAAGAACTAGCCAAAAATCCAGACCCAGGTATTCGTTATACCATTATTTCAGGAGACAGGTCGATTTCCAAAGGAGCTATGGAAGTTCAGCCAGAGAAACAGCACACCAGTCCTTTACAGCGATTACTGAAAAAGGCTTTTGGTAATGCTGTGGACAAAGTTGTAGATCTGGCGTTTTTTAAGCAACCCAACGACATTGCCGTGACTCTTACTAGTATTAAAAGTGTGAGTGATCAGCGTACACCTCAACCTAAGATATTACTACCAGATGCTGCTTGCGACCATCTCTCCTATTTTACAACCGAGGCGGGATTGGAGGCATTGGCTATAGCTCTGAGATTAGAAGTCTAGGGCTAGATAAACAAAGCCTGCCATCGCAGGCTTTGATACAGCTGACATTCTGCACCTTATCATTCCACATTTTTCTCAAATAATGCGATCAGGATGTGCGCCGTTGCAACACTTCTTCCGTTATGATTATCAATAATCTATCTTGAAATTCGCGCCTTCACTACGACTGTCGTCTTCAGTCTTATTCTCGACCAAGCCATCAACCTTAATTGATAGAATAGTAGAACTCTATCTGGGATTGTGTTCCATGTCGCATACTCTGATTGATATTGGACAGTTAATTGAGGTTGCTCCTGATCACCACAGTGGTCGTCCAGTAATTGCAGGCACAGGTACGTCTGTTCGGCAGATTGTGGCTCTGTATAGGCAGGGTTATGGTGCCGATGAAATAGTGATGGATAAGAGTTACTTGACATTGGCTCAGGTTCACGCTGCCCTAGCATATTACTACGCCAATCAATCTCTCATTGATGCTGATCTAGATGCCGAAGCTCAAGAGTATGATCGCTTAGTGACTCTGCACCGAGAATTCTTGCAGAGGAAAGAATGAGCCAGATTAGTCTGTACTTAGACGAGGATGCAACCCACAATCGACTATTGGAGGCACTTCGCAATCGAGGAGCCGATGTCATCTCCACTGCCGAAGCTGGACGGCTATCCCAGTCAGATGCGGATCAATTACAATGGGCATTTGTCAATCGACGAGTCATTTACAGCTATAACATTAGAGATTTTTACCGGCTCCACACAGAATGGCTCGAACAGAGTAGATCTCACGCTGGCATCATCTTGGGCAAGCAAGACTATACGATTGGGGATCAGATGCGGGGATTGTTGCAGTTGATTGCCACAAAATCCTCACTGGAGATGGAGAATCATATAGAGTTTTTGGGAGAGTGGATTAGACGGTAGTGGGAGATTTGGAGAGCAACAATTTAATCTTTCACAGGATGTCCCGTTGTCGAGCAGTGCGCCTGGTTAAGACTTGCTTACAGGTCACGAATGCTCCAGCTGTGTTGTTATGCCGCGTAGACGCGGAGCGACTTGTCGCCAGACATCGCCACACAGTTCAGGCTAATGCTAGCTTCAACCCCTTTTGCACAGCAGATCTTAAGGTGTTGCGTAATCTGCGCAGCGATAAGCTCTCATTACTATTAATCTGAAGAAAGCCCTGCTCGTTTCCATGCTGGCTGTAACTGTGCCCTGCAAAAAACAAAATGTCCCAAGGCTGTCTCCACAACTCGTCAGAGAGTTGCTCTCGTGATGGTTCTAACAACGGTTTGACTTGTACCCCTGGTAGCTCATTTAGTGCATCTAGATCCGCCTGAACATTAATCTGTGCCCTTGGCAGCTCTTGTGATATATCGATACTTGATTGGTCAGTGTTACCTAGTATAGCTAAAATTTTGACTGGATTTCTCAGGAACTTTGAAGATGGCTTATACTCAGTACTTAGAGCTATGTCAGCTTGGGGATAACAATTCTCGAACAAACTCCACAAATGCCAGGGAAGCTGCTGTAATTCTGGATTTTGAGTTTTCAGAATAAATCGCACCTGTTCAGATCTACCCACATTCTGTAGTAATTGCCACGTCAGAAACTGCATAGATGGTTGATTCAACCACTGGTTCAAGCTAGATTTCAGTGCCATAGCAGCTTGGTGGCATTCTTCCAGAGAAGAAAAGTTAGTGATCTGCTGTTGAGGTATGATGATACGATAAACCCTTTCTAATCCACGGTACGTCGATTGCCAATGCTCGTAGGATGTATGAATTTCTGATGCTGGTAAGGTACCTGAGATTTCCGCCGAATGAGGCTGATTATCCTCCCCAATCCGCAACGTTACACGAAATCCCTGCTCAAAACTGCCCTCTTGAATGTCAAAGACAACCAGCTTACCCACTTTTGCAACCTTTCAGAATTGATAATTTTAAATTAAAAAATTTTCGATGATGATTGCATTTTCTAATGCCACTCTCACACTAAATTGTTCGCCAAATTCCGCACTAAATTTTAACTGAATATAGTCATCCTGTTTCCTGGCTTTGACTTCCAGAAACGGCTCGCCATTTTCATATAACCCAGCCAATTGTAAACCCAGAGGTAAATAACGCTGATTGCCCATTGGATATACCCGTAACAATACTGAAAAACTATTGCCTGGTTTACGTAAAATTGCTACCATAAGTGCCACAGGATAATCAGCGAGTTGTATTCCCAAATCTAGCACACGTTTAGCTTTAATATCAGGGTAAGCGCATCTCAAACGCTATTGACAGCTAGGTTACGTCTCCTGAGTGGGGTCGGCTAGTGCAGCTGCCAACAGGGTGAGCATATAGTCATCATCCATTGCAGCACGCC
>JAQYWP010000300.1 GCA_029379285.1 Rhizonema sp. PD38 | reverse complement strand
GGCGGAAAACTCACGTTCGTTCCCAAAAACCACGCGAAGTTGTGCAAGAAGTCTATGGCTGGTTATTGGGACATTGGTCAGTAAGGGTGTTAATGTTTCAAGCTGCAACCACTGGCGGAGTTCCACCATTACGCCTGAGTTTTACAGGGACATTAAGAGTTATCCGTCGTGCTATTCCTAAGTTCCAACGCTTACACTCAGAAGAATTCCACGCCAGATGCTTCAAGTCGGCACAGCCGCCCAACGCACTGGCTCCCCTTTTTTCGATTGGTTAACCGTAGAGATTTTGGATACGTTATTACCCGAACGAGTTCACCGCAATAATACTAGGGTCGTGAAAAAACCTGTATCAAAGTTTCTTTCTAAAAAGCCAATACACAGAGGTACTGGACAACGAGTCGAACCTCCCAGATTTCATATCACTAATCAGCCTTTTAGCCTTAACTGAACCGTATTGGATTATGAAGAATTGATCAGCGAATGCGGGTTGAAAAATGATCCCAATGCCTTGATTGTGTGTATGAGGGTGACTCAGTAATTGCGTCAGTCAAGGGCGATCAATCTTGGTATGTTTTACGGGACAGCCGCACTGCCATTTTTTTATATAACGGCCCTCAAGACTACGGTCAGTGCTGCGGTTGTAAAGTTAATAAAATGGCTATATTGACACAACACAGAAACCAGGTTCTTTTCAGAAACTTCACTGTGAATGAATTTCTATTTGAGAACCTGGTTTCCTTAATGCCTGTACGTAAGTCTTGCCGGAATAAGCTGTTCCACTCAAAATTACATGTCAACAGTTAACAGCTACAACGATTGATTCCGCAACAAATACGTGTTTTAGCTTATTACAGTTACTTTTGTACAATTTGTCAACAGTAATTGATGTAAACACCTAACACTTCAAAGATTAGCAATGCAGTAAATTGTGAACCTCCATAGACATACTGCACCCAAATAACCTATTGTATGCCGAGTAGAAGAATGCACATCAATCTATCTTGCACTGTTGAGCATTAAAAAAGTCAGCCTCTTCGCCTGATTCAAAATTCAAAATACATGGTTCATAATTAATTTTGAATTCTGAATTGGGGCGAAGCGAGAGTCCTTTATGACAAGAGAGAACAATCACAACGAGAGTGTGTAATCAAGTGTCTAATAGCTTAACTAAATGCTTACTTATTGGTAACCTTCAATATGGTAACCAGCAGCAACAATTGCTTGTTTAATTGATTCTTCAGAAGCGCCAGATTCTACTGTCACAGTTTTTGCTTTAACATCCACATCCACCTTGGCATCAGGTTCCATGACATGAATAGAATCAGAGATTTTTGTTGCACAATCCTCACAAGCTATATTAGGGACATTCAATTTTAGTGCCATAAATTACCTCAGTGGGTTAATTCTGAATTATTTTTCCAACCTTTATTCTAATCATTTCTAGGATGTTTGTTCATCATTCTTGAGTTAGGTGCTTGTTCTACGACTTCATCAGTATATAACTATCAAAGTTTAGAGTGAACAATACTCAACTTTAGCATTCAGCAACGGACTGATTCCTCTGTCAACTGTGAAAATAATTTTGTCAGTATAGCTCAATACAGTTCAGTTAAGGATAATTGTAGGTTGGAGAGCCAGTGCTGTTCAAGGGAGCGTCTGGTGAAGAATGAGAAGACGGAGAGCCAGTGCAGGCATAGGAGCGTGAGCCACTTGCAAGGGCTCTGTTTCCCTCCTTTAAGCAAAGTGGCGTTAGAGCGAAGCGCGAAACCCAAAAAAAACTGCGAGAATGTTGGGTGAAGTTCTTCAAACGCTAGTCGCCTACTGAGGGAAAGCCGTCATTCGCGCTGGCTCCTCAATCTAAGCGATATCAGGAGGTTTTTAGCTATAACTGAACTGTATTGCAGTATAGCTCACAAAACTCGATCTCTCACCAGTCAGGCGGCTGAAAAGCTGACGGTTGAACACTTATTGCTTAACAGCACCCTTGTTAAGACTAAGTTTATACGACATTGCCCATCTGACCAAACAGGCAGGGGGCAGGAAGCAGGGGGAAATAAAAAAGGTACAAGCCCCTAAATTCATTTATGGAAAAAGAAAATATGTATTTCGCTCCACGTAGTGCGCTTCGGCGATCCTGCCAGAAGCTTCTGTCCGGAAGACTTCGCAAGAAATACGTAGTCCTTATTACAAGCCCCTCCATTTATGGATGGGGTTCCCCCCCTGCTCACAGCGAACTGCTCCCCTGCCTCTTCTTGACAAAATGCCTTTGAGCAAGCGGTGTACATGCCAGTGGCAGAATAGTCCTTTTCTGCGTCATACTTTGTCATAGAGGGCGACGGGTGTAGACATGTGCGGGTTTGTGGCATCAAGATAAGCTATGTACTATATCTTAATGGTTGGTTTCAGTTCCGCCTTTGACAACAACTAACCTGTTGCCGTCTATTGTCAAGCAACTGACAACGGACACATGCTCCAAAATCCTATAATGGAAATCTTATGGGATGAACTGAAAAGTATATTGACACTACTTTTGTAAAACTATATGTCTGTAAATCCCCAGTACCTCAGTGGTAGCGAAATTCGCACTTTATTCCTCGACTTCTATGCCCAACGGGGACACGAAATTCTCCCAAGTGCCTCTCTCGTACCAGAAGATCCAACTGTACTGCTGACGATCGCGGGGATGCTACCATTTAAACCGATATTCCTGGGACAGCGTACACCGGAATTCAATCGGGCGACAACTTCCCAAAAATGCATCCGCACTAATGATATCGAAAACGTCGGACGTACCAAAAGGCATCATACGTTCTTTGAAATGCTGGGTAACTTCAGCTTTGGTGATTATTTTAAAGAACAAGCGATCGCCTGGGGTTGGGAAATATGTACCACCGTCTTTGGTTTACCCGAAGAACGTCTTGTCGTCAGCGTCTTTTTAGAAGACGATGAAGCTTTTGCCATCTGGCGCGACAAAATTAATGTCCCAGAAGCACGCATCAAGCGGATGGGAGAAGATAATTTTTGGGCATCTGGTCCTACAGGTCCGTGTGGTCCATGTTCGGAAATATACTACAATTTTTACCCAGAACGCGGTGACGACGACATTGATTTAGAAGATGACAGCCGGTTTATCGAGTTATACAACCTCGTCTTCATGCAATACAATCGGGATGTAGATGGGACACTCACACCGTTAGCTTCTAAGAACATTGACACCGGCATGGGTTTGGAGAGGATGGCGCAAGTCCTTCAACAGGTTCCCAACAACTACGAAACCGATTTAATTTTCCCGATCATTAAAAAAGCAGCAGAAATTGCTGAGATTGACTACCTCCGCAGTGACGAAAAAACCAAAGTCTCCCTAAAAGTTATTGGGGATCACATTCGTGCCGTTGTCCACATGGTAGCTGATGAAATCCGCGCTTCAAACGTTGGACGGGGTTATGTGTTGCGGAGGTTGATTCGACGTGTCGTGCGTCATGGGAGATTGATTGGCATTTCTGGTGAATTTACGACTCAAGTTGCCGAAACTGCGATCGCTCTTTCTGAAGCAGCTTACCCCAACGTGCGCCAACGAGAATTAGCAATCAAAGCCGAACTGCAACGAGAAGAATCCAATTTCCTCAAGACTCTGGATCGAGGCGAAAAACTGCTTGAGGAAATTATCCTTGAGTTGCAGCAGCAAGGAAAAACTCAAATAGACGGTGAAAGTGCTTTTACTCTCTACGACACTTACGGATTCCCCCTAGAACTCACGCAAGAAATTGCGGCTGAGAATAACCTCTCAGTAGACGAAACAGGGTTCGAGGCGGAAATGGAAAAGCAGCGAAAACGCGGTCAAGAAGCACACGAAACTATCGATTTGACTGTACAAGGTTCCCTCGACAAGTTGGCGGAAAATATTCAGGCAACGAATTTCATAGGCTACACCAAACCTGTAGCGACTGCCAAAATCGAAGTTCTCCTTGTCGGTGGGGTTTCACAAGAAGAAGCAGAAGCCGGGACAGAAGTGCAAATTGTCCTTGACAAAACGCCATTTTATGCTGAGTCGGGCGGACAAATAGGTGATCGCGGTTATTTATCTGGCGATGGCATCGTCGTCACAATTCACGATGTCAAGAAAGAATCAGACTTTTTTGTCCACTTCGGCAGCATCGAACGCGGGACGCTCCGAGTTGGCGACACTGTGATGGCGCAAATCGATCAAGCCTGTCGCCGTCGCCTCCAAGCAAACCACACCGCAACTCACCTCCTGCAAGCGGCATTGAAGAAAATTGTTGATGAGTCGATATCGCAAGCAGGATCTCTCGTCTCGTTTGACAGGTTGCGGTTTGACTTCAATTGTCCGCGTCCGATCACCCCAGCAGAATTACAACAAGTCGAAGAAACCGTAAACACTTGGATCGCCGAGGCACATTCCGCCAAAGTGGAAATTATGCCCTTAGCAGAAGCAAAAGCTAAGGGGGCGACAGCCATGTTTGGTGAAAAGTACGGTGAAGAAGTACGCGTTATTGACTTTGCAGGTGTATCAATGGAATTGTGTGGGGGAACCCATGTCAGTAATACTGCGGAGATTGGGGTTTGCAAAATTGTTTCGGAAGCGGGGATAGCATCGGGAGTGCGGCGAATTGAAGCAGTTTCCGGACCTTCTGTTTTAGACTACCTGAATGTGCGGGATAAAGTTGTGAAGGAATTGAGCGATCGCTTAAAAGTGAAACCTGAAGAACTCCCAGATCGCATCACCACTTTGCAAAATGAACTCAAAACCACTCAGAAAGAACTAGAAACCTTTAAGGTACAGTTGGCGATCGCTAAATCGGATAGCTTGCTACAAACAGTCGAATCCATTGGCGATTATAAAATTCTTGTCGCCCAGCTAGAAAATGTTGACCCAGAGTCCTTAAAAACAGCCACCGAACGTTTACTGCAAAAACTCGACAACGGTGGTGCTGTGGTTTTGGGTTCGGTTCCGGAAGCGGAAAAAGTCAGCTTAGTGGCAGCCTTCAGTCCCGAAGTGAACAAAAAAGGCTTGCAAGCTGGGAAATTTATCGGGGCGATCGCCAAAATTTGCGGTGGTGGGGGTGGCGGGAGACCAAATCTCGCTTCCGCAGGTGGGCGCGATCCGAGTCAATTGTCGGCAGCTTTGGAAAAAGCTAGAACTGAGTTGCGATCGGCTTTTAGCAATTAGCTGTTATATTATGTTCGGATAATCACTTAACAATTTAGTTGTTCGTTAATTGTTAATTGTTAATAGCAATCAACAATTAACAATCAACAATGAACAATACAAAATACTTTACGAAGGTGATATAATATGGGTCGCTTAAATCCCTACTCGTTACAACTGCAGATTACCCGAATGTTTGAGCAAGGGCAATCTTTTTTCACCACAACCAAAGTGCAGGAGTGGTTGAAAGAACGCAATCACAATCCAGAGGATTATGACATTATTTTCCATCAAAAACCTGCTCCTCCAGGTTCGCAATCAGTGATGGTCGTTGAAATTGAGTTTCGACGTAAAGATGGACAACCTGTAGATCCGTGGTTGCAAGAACAAGCAAATCTTCAAGCCTGATGAAATCTTGTATCCAGATTAATTGCGAGATGCAATCAATCTTTTATGATCAGGTTAATCAAACTATTGACAAGACGATCTCGCTCCATTGGCAAAATATCCTTGCCATGCAGCATATCTTGCACAATCAGAAAATGCACGATCGCACCGACAAAAATTCTCGCCGTTGCTTCTGGATCGGACAGCTTTAGATGCGGACAACTCGTGAAATATTGGCAGAGCCTTTTAAAAGCATTCTGCTCAATATTGCGAACAAAAATGCGAGCTAACTGTGGGAATCGCCCTGATTCTCCCAGAATAAGCCGCAGAAAGTTCAGGAACTGTGGCGCATTTGTCCCAATATCTAACACTTGATTTGCAAACTCTCTTAGAAAAACTTGGGGTGTAGTTTGTAAAATTTGAGCATCGGTAGCATCAAAAATGGATTGAAATTTTCTCTCGACTAGACGTTGGATAAGCGTAGTAAACAAGCTTTCTTTGTCCTGAAAGTGACTATATACTGTAGCTTTTGAGACTTTTGCGGCGATCGCTACACGATCCATACTCGTTGCCGCATAACCATGCGCCAAAAACTCTTGCATTCCACCCTCCAAAATCGCTTCAGTTTTCTCTGAAGAAAGTTGTCTGTCTGCTCGTCCGGGTTTTGCCTGTCTCATGCCGTCGTCTCTTCCTTTGGACTGAGCAATCAATTTTAACTTGACATCGCTATACTAGTCGGTTTAGTTTATAGATAACAAACTAAACCGACTAGTTTATCAAAGCGCTAATAAGCTTACAGGCGAATGACAACCCTAAAGGTAGAGTTCGTGTCTCAAATTTTTGGAATAGTTGCTTAATCAAGTCAATCGTTTGTTCTTGAAAAGTTTTTCCAATAGAATCTGGAAAACTGCTTTATGGAGGGAAGCTAATGATAGAAACAGTAACCAAAACCGACGTAATTATCGTTGGCGCGGGTCCGACGGGATTGTCTCTGGCCGTGCAGTTGATTCGTTATGGCATTGACTTCGTGATTTTTGATAAGAAAGAAGGTGTCACAGATTTGTCAAAGGCTCTGGCCGTTCACGCACGCACATTAGAGATTTATGACCAAATTGGTCTGGCGCAAAGAGCGGTCCAAGGCGGCGAGATCGTACAGAAAGCTACCCAGATGCACGACGGCAAAATCAGTGGCCATGTCGATTTTTCCGACTTCGGCGGGCAGCTCAGCCCGTTTCCCTTTGTACTCATTTTTGAACAAAGTAAAAACGAGAGTTTGCTTTACGAGCATCTCCAACACAGCGGCAAAGCGGTTCAGTGGCAGACTGAACTGGAAGCAGTAGCGCAGGATGCAGACGGTGTAAGGGCAGTTCTCAAAGCCGCAAACGATGAAACACAGATCGTTGAAGCCCGGTATCTGGTAGGCTGTGACGGCGCGAGCAGTTCAACGCGGCATCTCCTCGGTCTCGGTTTTGAGGGTTCGACTTACCCGCGCCTGTTTTATGTCGCAGATGTGGAGATGGAATTCCAGGCAGACGCGGCAACAATTTATGTCCCCTTAGGACATAAATTGTTTGTGTTAATATTTCCTATGCAAGGCAGGAAGCATTGGCGGTTTGTCGGCAATATGCCTGAACACAACGATCAAATGGATCGAGACGTGACTTTCGAGGAAATCGAAAAGAAGGTCAAGGCACTGTTGCAGCGATCGCTAGAGATCACGAAAGTGCGGTGGTTTTCGTCTTATAAAGTGCATACTCGTCACGTTGAGACGTTTTCCTATGGCAGATGCTTTCTGGCTGGCGATGCCGCGCACATTCACACACCTGCGGGCGGTCAGGGCATGAACACGGGCATTCAGGACGCTTATAATCTAGCTTGGAAGATTGGGCTGGTTTTGAAAGGTCATGCTGGGGATGCGCTGCTCGAAACTTATAACGAAGAGCGCTTGGCGAATGCAAAAAAGCTCTTGCAGTCAACTGACCAGTTTTTTGATGTTGTAGCGAGCGATCAGTGGTATTTCCAGTTTTTCCGTGACAACATTTTGCCAAGCGTGGCTAGTTTTGTAACGCACTTTAGTGCAGCAAAAGAGTTCTTCTTTCAATTTATTTCTGAAATCGGAATCAATTACCGCAGCAACTCTTTGAGCAGGCATCAGGGCGATGGCGATTTCAAGGTTAAAGCCGGAGATAGAATGCCGTATTTTATAGTGGACGGCACGAACGTTTACGACAAACTCCGCGCTCCCAAATTCCACCTGCTTGTTTTCTCAGACGGGGAACACGGCTATGGAGATTTGAAGCCAGAACTCGAAAACGAATACAGCGATTTGATCGACTTCAACGTCATTCCACTTTACCCGCGCGTCATAGACATCTTCGGCACAAACCGACCTTTTAAGGTGCTGCTGAGACCCGACAATTATATCGGATTTATCTCGACGGAAATTTCCTTAAACGATCTCAAAGCCTACCTCAAAGAGTTTGTCGGGCACTCGTGAAATTGCATTCATTTGGTTTCTGCTGTAGTAACATGCGTTTGAGCTCTAACTGTTGTTCTAAATTTAACCTAGACGGTACTTGATGTGCGATCGCTTTTACTAATTCATCCAATCCACCGTAGAGAAATTTATCTATCCAAGTTGATAATGTTTTATAACTACAATCTATAATTGCTGAAACCTCTGTTCTATTTTTCCCCTCGTATAAATATTTAATCGCTAATAATCTTTTTCGCACATAGTCTTTTTGATGCTTGTAGTACAGTTTTTGCCACAAGTCTAAGTCTAGTTGGTTATCGCATAGTTGGAATGTTCGGTTTCTTGTATATCCATCCACAATCATACCCTCGTCACTTCTTGTAAAACTGTTTCAAATTATACTGATTTTCGCCTATGCGCGAGGCTTCATGTCTATTCTTGGTGTGGCTTGAATAGCAGTGAACAAACCTGGTATTAATGCTGCGATTAACTGGGCTTTAATTCCACTTTCACTTCCGGCTTACTTTTTTGGGGCTAGGCTTGGGGGAAGTTCAGGAGTGGCGATCACAGTAGTGGTGGTGATGGGTGTAGGTGCAACTATTTGGTTTTGGTTCGCTACCTGTCGTGCGACTGGCTGGAGCATCGGAGTTTTGATAAAACCAATCTTTTTACCTACAGTTACGGTATTTGTAATACCATTTCACGAAAATTCTGATACAATTCACTCCCCCTGCTTCCCCTG
>JAQYWP010000299.1 GCA_029379285.1 Rhizonema sp. PD38 | reverse complement strand
CACTTTGGGTTGCATGGGTCAGGGAGTTTGCGGTTGCTATTAAGCAGAACGACAAACATTGAAAACAGCAAAATTTTTTTAAATATTTCTATAAGTAAATTTGGCAACAAAACCGAGATTATTCTGATGACTGAGTATAGTTTTTGGTCAGACAATACTAAATATCGAATCTTCTTTTAGGAGAATTTATGGCAGATAGCGACCAGGTAGAATCTACAGGCGACCAGACTATCGACCTAGGCATCGACTCTTCCCAGGAGATAACTTCTGAAGCAGGATACTGGAACTTAAAGGAATTAATGAAACGATATGGGATTAAGAAAAGTGTATTAAATAAGCGTATAGAGTATTTAGAACTAGAACCTAATAAGACGGATAAAAAAAGATGCTTTCTCTACAGCCAAGAGCAAGTAAAGTACATGGATGATTTGCATTTTTATATCAAGAAGAATAGAAAGATGGCAGGTTTCCCAGTCTCGAAACTAAATGAACCCAAGGAGCATGTAGAAGAAACAGCCATTGTCCCCTTGACTGAAGAAAGCCAACCAAAGACTAGCTTTATAGCAAACTATCAACACGTAACTAGGAATTGGGTAGACTTTTCAATTATATTTTTAATGAGTGCAATTGTTGCGGTAAATGGAGTATCAATTGTTTCAGCTATTGCCACAGTAGCAGGAGCGATCAAACTATTTCTCATACCTCCTAAAAAGAGTAACTCACAAAGATACACACCAAAACCTGAGGCAGAATTGCCAGTCGTGTCCAAAATGAATACAGAGCCTACTAAAATGTGTCGGCTTTATCGGCAGGGAGAGTTTAATAGAATCGTAGCTTCCCTTTTAGCCAATAGTTCCATTCTTGTAGTTGGGAAGGAGGGAAGTGGAAAATCTTTTCTTGCGTCGGCTGTAATCGAAAAGCTCAGAGACGATGGTTTTAATGTTGCATCCATTGAACCCGCAACTAGTAAACAGATGTTGCTGAATATTTCTGAGCAAATAGGAATTGAAACTCAAACTTTAGAAGGCAAATCACTGACAGCAAATGATCTCAAACTAAGGATTACAACTTTTCTACAAGATAATGTTACTTTCCTAATTGTTGACGACTGTCAAAGTTGTGAAAGTCGTTTCAGATGCTGGTTAAAGGAATTAAAAAAACAAAAAGTGCCAATATTATTGTTTGCAACGAATCCACCTCGCACTGATGTGTTTTTTAGCATGCCACCTTTGATTCTTGGTGGATTACCAGACTATGCAATTCGTGAGATTATGGAGCAGGCAGCACTCGAGCGAGGACTAAATTTAAAAAACTCAGATTTAGCTCGGCTTCAAGAGCGTGCTGGTGGAAATCCCATGCTGGCTCAACGTGTCATTGATGAGGAGTATTTAGGGCTGGAGTTTGAGGGAGCAGATCATAACCAATATATAGATATCACACCGTTGATTTTGATTGCTGGCGTTGGGTTTATAGTTCTCCGATTTATCGGACTTGGGACTAATAATCACAACCTTTACATCGCGAGCGGAATTGGTGCGGCAGTTTTCTTGGGAGTTTCCCGCCTACTTTACAACTTGCCCAAAGAGAGTAAGAGGATTAATTAATGATGAGTTGGACTCACAGCTATCGGGACTTAAACAAAATAGATTCGTAAATTTATACACAACATGTTAACAGTAGCATTGATGTATTAGATATGACACAAACTTGTGAACACTCACAAATAATAAAATATTGCCTGCTGGCTGAAATAACTAACTAGTGAGTTTCAAGCCAAAAGCTTGAAATATAAGGATTTCTTTCCTTTGCCTTTTGACTTTTTACTTTTGCCTTATTGCACTAGTCTAAAATCAAAGGCGACACCCGGATTTGAACCGGGGGATAAAGGTTTTGCAGACCTCTGCCTTACCACTTGGCTATGTCGCCGCACTCATATTTTCGCATTATATCAAGATCTGATCTAAATTTCCACTCTCATCTCATAATTTTTCTCGTTCTTGAATCTAGGAGCAGAAATCGGGAGTCAGAGAAGAGGCAGGGAGAGAAAAATCGGTACATAGCTTTTGCTTTGAACTTTGGACAAAAAAAGAGTGGTTCGCGTAAATTCTGACTCTGGAGGGCGAATTCATGTCCTTCCCGTGACGTTACTCCTCGCCACGAGAGATTAATATTTTTGAGTAAAGAAATATTAATAATTCTCAAGTCGCTGCGTAAATCAAGAATTCACTTCTGAATCCTTCCTTAAAGGTTCCATGTTCAAGGGAGATCAAATCAATATGACTCAACAGTGTCTGCAAAAATGTTTGAAGTATAGTTTCGTGGGTGCTATGGTGATTGGTGGCGCGATCGCCTTTTTTGATAGCCACGCTTTTGCAAAAAATTGTCCGCCAAGACAGATATGTGATAACCCAGGAAATCCACCGCATCAACATGAGCCATACCATCGACATATACATGCGCCACAGTCTCAAATACCGCCTAGAGAACTAAGGGAGATTCAAGAGCGTTACCCACAAGCAACATCGCAGCTACAGAGCGAAGATCCACAGGCAATAGAGAAGCTAAGGCAACTCGATCCAAACACAGTACAGAGGCTGCAACAATTGGCTCCAAACTCAACAGAGCAACTACAGCGGTATGCTCCACACCTAAGACAGCAGTAGCATCTGTGGTAGCTACTTTAGACATCCTGCAGTCTGCTTTTTCTTAATCCTAATCAGACGGCAGGTTTTTAAGAATAGGCGAATTTTTGATATGTCTCAAAGTTGGAAAGGTTATTCTTGGCAACTACGGCTAGTAAGTTCTTTCGCAATTAGTGGAGTGATCGCCTCTCTTGGTGCAAATTGTGGGATGGGTGATGTTTGGCGTCAGTTATTAGCGATCGCTCTTGGTGGTGCTTGCGTATTCAGTGCAAGTTGTGCAACTGCCCAAATCACACCTGATAGAACTTTACCCAATAATTCCAGTGTAACAATTAATGGCAGCGTCTTCAATATCACTGGGGGAACACAAGCAGGACGTAATTTGTTTCACAGTTTTCAACAATTTTCTGTGCCAACTGGGGGTACAGCTTCTTTTATTAATGGTGCGGATATAAATAATATTATTAGCCGCGTCACGGGTGGATCAGCCTCTAATATAGATGGGTTAATTAAAGCATCTGGGACAGCAAACCTGTTTTTTCTCAATCCTTCGGGGATTGTTTTTGGACAACATGCCAGCCTAAATATCGGTGGCTCATTTGTGGCAACCACTGCTAACGCCATTCAATTTGGTAATCAAGGGACTTTCAGTGCAAGTGTGCCAGATAATCCAGCGTTGCTGACAATTAATCCCTCAGCATTGTTATATAACCAGATCGCGGCTGGTGCATCTATTCAAAATAGTAGTTTGCAAGCAGGTTTGCAAGTACCTGATGGTAAAAGCTTGCTGTTGGTAGGTGGTGATATCAACATGGATGGCGGAGGGCTGACAGCTAGTGGTGGAAGAGTTGAATTAGCTGGGTTAGCTGCGCCTGGAACTGTTGGGTTAAATGTGGCAGGTAATACTTTAAGCTTAAGCGTCCCCAGTGGTGTGCAGCGAAGTGATGTATCTCTCTCTAATCAGGCTTTTATTGATGTTTCTGGTGCCGGTGGAGGAGATATTGCGGTTAATGCCCGTAATTTAAACGTGCTGTCTAATTCAGCCCTATTTGCCGGAATTGGTACAGGGTTAGGAAATGGTAGTAGCACAAAAGCGGGGGATATCAATATAAATGCTGACGCTATATCTGTAGAAAGTGGAGAGATTGACAACGAAGTTTATAGCAGTACGTCTAAAGGAAATGCTGGAAATATAAACATTACAACTGGCTCACTATCAACAACTAATGGGGGTTACATAAGTTCTAACACGAATGGTAATGGTAATTCAGGGAATATTTCCATCACAGCCCGTAACAGCATTTCTTTTGATGGGGTAGACAGTAATGGGAATATCAGTGGCGCGTTCAGTAATGTGTACCCTAGTGCAGTGGGTAATGGCGGGAATATCAATATCACTGCTGGTTCGTTGTCTCTGACTGGTGGCTCACAAATATCAGCCTCTACTTCAGGTACAGGTTCTGGGGGATCTATAGAGGTGAAGGCCGCTGACTCTGTACAGGTAAATGGCTCTGATGCATCTGATAATCCCAGCGGTTTGTTCACAACGACTTCTAGTCAAGGCGCAGCGGGCAACTTGACCATTGAAACAGGACAGTTAATTGTTCAGAATGGGGCAAACGTATCAGCTAGTACGGACCCAGGTAGCCAAGGTCATGGAGGAATGTTAAAAGTAACCGCCTCAAATTTTGTCAAACTGATTGGAACTTCTGTAGATGGTAGTTTTCCTAGCGGCTTGTTTGCTCAGACTCGAGGTACTGGAGATGCAGGTTTATTGACGATTGACACGCATTCGTTGATTGTCGAGAATGGAGCAGAGGTGACGGTTGGTGCTAATCTAGGTAGCCAAGGCAATGGGGGGGATCTGATTGTCCGCGCCAGTGATTCTGTGGAACTAAGCGGAAAAGGACGTTCTGTTGCCAGTGCCTTGTCATCTCGGACTCGGGGTTTGGGAAATGCGGGTTCATTGACGATTAATACAGGGCAGTTAACTGTTCATAATGGGGCTCAAGTCACTGTGGCGAGTTTAGGTTCAGGAAATGCAGGTAATCTAAACATTACTGCTGGCTCAACTCGCTTGGACAATCAAGGAACGATCACCGCAGGAACTATGTCAGGTCAGGGAGGAGACATTACGATAGACTTACGCGATGTATTAGTGTTACAGCGTAACAGTCAAATTTCTGCTATAGCAGGTACTCCTCTTGCTCGTGGCAACGGTGGCAATATTACTATAAACGCCCCGTCGGGCTTCGTTGTTGCAACACCTAATGAAAATAACGATATTACAGCTAATGCTTTCTTTGGCTCTGGTGGTCGTATTCAAATCAAAGCTCTTGGTATTTATAATTTTAATCAACGTAGTTTTGAAGACTTAGAAAATTTATTAGGAACCAACGACCCAAATAAACTAGATCCGCAAAAGTTACCAACGAACGATATTACAGCAATTTCTCTAACGAATCCGATTTTAAGTGGTTCAGTCAATATTATTACACCTGATATCGACCCAAGTCGCGGTTTAGTTAACCTACCTACAGTCACAGAAAATACCCCTATGCTAGTTTCCACTATCTGTAAGGCCTTTAATGAGAAAGCAGGTGGTAGTAATTTTACCATCACCGGCTCCGGCGGCTTACCCCCCAGCCCCTACGAACCTCTTACAAATGACATAGTATGGTCAGACACTCGTCTACCAGTAACCGCACAGCATCAACACAAGACACACGCTGCTAAATCTAAACCTAAACCAATTGCAATTGTTCCTGCTACTGGTTGGGTGTTCAATGGTAAAGGGGAAGTCACCCTCATTTCTTCTGTAACTAACGCCACCTCTGGTAGTACTTTTACTAGTTGTCCTGTATGGTAAACAACCATCCTACTTGCATTGGTGATAGGTTAAGGCTCAATTACTTTTGTCAATTCGTAATTATCCTGAAAATTGAATAAAATCCGAGGTATTCAATTCACATTTGTACTGATTTTTCAGTGCTTGAATAAACAGACATAAAAGTGAAAATTAATTATGCTTTGTTCAAACCCTTGGTAGGGGCGTTAGCGCAGCGTTAGCGAGTCTTCTCCCAAGGGGAGACGCCAAAGGCGAACGAGCGTCACGGTTGTTCGCCCTTACATCATTTCTGTAGATCTCTAAATGATCGGTTTAAATCCACTCGCGATGCATAAAAAGTATCGCGAATTATAAAATTGACTGACGATCATTTTCACTGTCTCAACTAAATCCCATCATCGCTGTTAAATTGTAAGTACATGCCCAACTTGTAAAACTGACCAACGGATAGAGGTAACTTTATGAAAAGAAAAAAGCTAGTCGTCTTTGCTTTAACCTTAAGAAGCGTTATCGTCTTTTCACCCTTCCTGTTGTCCGTTGGTACAACTAATGCCCAAACGTCTCTATCTGCCTCTCCACAGATTGCTCCTACTGCAGCATCCAACCCTGATCGTGAAGAACTGGCGCAACTGCGATCGCAACAGCAAATTCGAGAACAAGTTGAATCTGAAGTTGATCGCTCTTTAAGTCGCACAAGCATTCTGCTCAACGTCTGGCTTGTCATTCTGACTCTGTTTCCAGTGGCACTCATTGCTTCATTTTGGTTATTACGACGGGCAGCGCTGCGTGAGATTGTTGAGAGAGCAATGGAACGGCTACAAGATATCGAAGAATTACAAAAACAGCTAACGAGTGTTAAGCAGGAAGCTGAGGATGTGATCAAAAAAGCTAAAAGTAAAACTTATGAATTGGAGAATGAAGCAGACTTCCTACAAAAAAAGCTCCAAAGAGAGAAAGACAATCTATCAGAAATAACATTAGATTTATCTCAATATAAAGAAAAGATATTAACAGAATTAGAATCACTCGTAAAAACATCTAAACAAGACGTACAAAACTTAGAATATGAATTTACATCTCAAGTTTCTGCGTTACAGTCGGAAGCTCAACAGCATAGATTGTTAGCTTTAGAGAGTTGGGAAAACATAGAGTCCGAACTAAGAGAACAAATATCTGAGATTCATTTAGATATTCATCAACACAAAAATATTGCCATAGAAAAGTTCGCACTTATCTCGGAATGGCAGTCGGATATTGAGCAACAAAAAAATATAATTCTCTTAAATTTAGGAAAATCGCAGACGGAATTTGCTGCACAACTCACGGAATTCCAAGTGAATGCTCAACAACAACAAAATATTGCCTTGGAGAAATTCGCACAAATTTCCGAATGGCAGTCGGATGTAGAGCAACAAAAGGATCTAATTCAGGAGAATTTAGGAAAAACGCAGTCGGAATTTACCTCTCAACTCACAGAATTCCAAGTGAATGCTCAACAACAACAAGATATCGCCACAGAAAAGTTCGCACTTATCTCAGAATGGCAATCGGATATCGAGCAACAAAAGAATTTAATTCTCTTGAATTTAGAAAAATCACAGTCGGAATTTGCCTCTCATCTCGTAGAATTACAGGAGAATGCTCAAGAACACAAAGATATTAATATTGAGAATTTAGGAAAATTAGAGGCTCAGTTTAAATCTCAACTATCTGAATGGCAATCGGATACTTACCAACAAAAAGATGGCATTCTTGAGAGTTTAGAGAAATTGCGTTCGGAGTTCGCCTCTCAACTTTTGGAATTGCAGGTAGAAGCTGAACGACGAAAAGAGTTAATTGTTGAGAATTTGGAAAAATCGAGTTCTGATTTTACATCTCAATTCTCGGAAGTACAATTAAATACTCAGCAACAAAAGGTTCTAATTCAAGAAAAGTTAGAAAAATTAGAATCGGAGTTTGTCTCTCAACTGAAAGAATTACAAACAGATGCTCAAGAAAGAAAGGATTCCATTTTTCACAAACTGTCGGAAATGACACCGCCATCTCACTCAGAACCCGTGACTCCAGTAGTTGAGGAAAACAGGCAGGAGTTGAAACAGCTAAAAAAGAAGGAAATTGCTAATTTTCAGGTGCAGTTGACGGCTGATGAATATCTGAAACAGGGAGATGTACTATTCTCTCAAAAACGCTATGAAGATGCGATCGCAGCTTATAATAAAGCAGTGAAAAACCAATCTGACAAACCTGTGGCATGGTTGAACAGGGGGATGGCGTTGGGGAGGTTAAAACGGTATAAAGATGCGATCGCTTCCTATGACAAAGCGATTCAACTTAAACCAGATTATCATCAAGCTTGGTGCGACCGGGGTGTAGCTCTGGGAAATTTACGCCTGTCTAAAGAAGCCTTTGGGAGTTTTGATAAAGCAACGCAAATCAAGCCGGATGATGCAGTGGCTTGGTTGAACCGGGGTTTGGCTTTACAAGAGTTAGAACAATACGAAGAGGCGATCACTTCATTAGACAAAGTTATTGAATTAAAGCCTGACTCCTACAAAGCTTGGAACAATCGAGGTTACACTCTTGTGAGGCTGGGGCGCGATGATGAAGCAATTGAGAGCTTTGACAAGGCGTTGGAAATTAATACTGAGTATGCTAGTGCTTATTACAACAAAGCAGCTTGTTACGCCCTGCAAAGTCAGGTAGAATTAGCCATAGAAAATCTTCAAGATGCAATCAATCTCAATCCGAAATATATTGAAGATGCTGCAACTGACATCGATTTTGATGAAATTGCACCGAACCAAAGCTTCCAGCAGTTGATTGTAGGTGTCAAAATCCGAGCAGAAGGAACGCAGAAGGAACAAGAAACAGGAAACATGAGTCAGTCGCTTCTCAAGAGTCAAAAGTCAAAAGTCAAAAGTCAAAAGTAAGACCCACCAAAATAAATTTATGGGCTTGAAGTATGGAGGTAGTATTCGCGGAGCGCTGTGCGTCTCGAGCGGACATGTTTTTCATTTTCCATAAATGAATTTAGGGGCTTGCGGCTTGCATCCCTTTTTTGTATCAGTCAGGAGATAGGAGATATCCGCCACCTACTCATGAGCAGTGCCCTTTATACTACAGTTGAGGCAGCAGTTACACTCTTGTTTAGTTCCGCCTGTGAGATGAAATTGCATTGGTAATCTGATATTCAATAAGGGTTTTGCTCGGGCACATCTTCATCCAGAATAAGCGTTAAGGGAACTCCAAGAAATAAATTATCCAATTCTCAAACTCAACCTATTTCCTCATTCC
>JAQYWP010000298.1 GCA_029379285.1 Rhizonema sp. PD38 | reverse complement strand
CTCTAAATTCTGTGTTGTAAACAGACAAAAATTTTTTTCTTGGTGGATGAGGAGCTATGATTTTTTCAAATAACGTCTTAAACCGTGCAGCAACTATATCAGCATTTGTCGGTGCTGTGACGATAGGCTCAAGTTTTACAGCGATCGCTCAAGCCGATACACTCAATGGTGCGGGAGCAACTTTCCCGGCTCCACTTTACACACAATATGCTCGTGAAGTCAAGAAAAAGAATCCTGACATTTTGATTAACTATCAGGCAATTGGTAGTGGTGGCGGTATTAGTCAATTTACTGCCGGAACAGTTGACTTCGGTGCGAGTGATGCGGCAATGACAGATGCGGAAATCTCTAAAGTGAAGAATGGAGTTGTCTTAGTACCTACTGCGGGTGGTGCAATTTCTATCGTTTATAATGTTCCTGGTGTCAACGATATCAAACTGTCTCGCAAGACTTTACCAGGAATTTTTTCTGGACAAATTACCAAATGGAACGACCCTCAAATTAAAGCTGATAATCCGGATGCAAATCTTCCAGATTTGCCGATTAAAGCTGTTGTTCGTGCTGATGGAAGTGGTACAACCTTCATCTTCACAAACCATTTGAGTAGCATTAGTCCATATTTCAAAGGCAGAATTGGTACCAGCAAACAACCAAGCTGGACTATTCCAAATACGCTTAAGGGTAAAGGAAACCCAGGTGTAGCTAACTTAGTTTCTCGCACTCAAGGCTCTATTGGTTATGTTGAATATCAATATGCCCAAACCAACAAACTAAAAGCAGCACAAGTGCAGAACAAGCAAGGGCAATTTGTTGCTCCTTCTTTAGAAGGTGCTAATCAAGCCTTATCTACAGTCAATTTCCCACCGAATTTCCGTGTTTTTGTTGGCGATCCAGACCAAGGTTATCCTATTGTTGGTATGACTTGGTTGATGATTTACAAGAATTATCCTAACGCCGCTAAAGGAACTGCTGTAAAAAAATTGGTGAATTGGATCCTCACCGATGGTCAGCAGTATAATGATGGTTTAAATTACACTCGCGTTCCTAGTAATGTTGCAAACCAAGTGCTGCAAACAGTCAATAGCTCTGTCAAGTAATTTGTATCTAGCAGTCTTAATCTAAGTTGTGAAACACAAAGTATAGATCTGCTAATAATTAATTGCTAATTGCTCTTAATGTAAAATTTGGGAGCAGTTAGCAATTAGTTATGAGAAACCAACGTGTTTTTTTTCATTTTTTATTAATGTGTAATGGAAAATTCCTCTGAACCAGCTTTGAGCAAACCACAGAATTTGGTTGATGAAAATCTTGATCTTACAGTAAGCCGTGGCACAAACTTGAGGCTAGACCAAGGCTTTACATGGCTGACTTATATTTTTGCAGCCTTGACGGTTGGTTTGCTGTTTTGGATGAGTTGGATAATTTTTCGCCAAGCGAAACCAGCTATTCATAAGTTTGGACTGGGGTTTTTCTGGAGTCAACAGTGGGATATAGGTAATTTAGTTTTCGGTGCATTGCCTTATATATACGGTACTTTAGTTAGTAGTGCGATCGCAATTTTACTGGCTGTCCCGATTGGAGTATCTGTAGCATTAGTTACTAGTGAGAATTTTCTTCCACGGACGGTGCGAACAACCATCGCTTTTATTGTGGAGCTGATTGCCGCTATTCCTAGTGTCATTATTGGTTTATGGGGTATTTTTGTTTTTATTCCATTCTTAACGCCGTTGCAAAAGTTATTATCTAGTTTTTTTCATTGGATACCCTTATTTAATACACCAGACCCTGGCGGGTTTAATATGTTAACTGCTGGCATCATTCTGGCGATTATGATTTTGCCGACAATGGCAGCAATCAGTCGTGATGTCTTATTAGTTGTGCCAAAAGAATTACGGAGTGGATCGATGGCATTGGGTTCTACCCGATGGGAAACTATTTTTCGAGTCATTCTGCCAGCAGGATTCTCAGGAATTGTGGGTGCAGCGATGCTGGCTCTGGGAAGAGCTTTGGGAGAAACAATGGCTGTCACTATGGTTATTGGCAACTCGGCGCAAATTAGTCCTTCATTGCTCGACCCAGGATATACGATCCCTGCTGTCCTAGCAAATGAATTTGCTGAAGCTCAAGATCCTTTGCACATTGGTGCTTTAACGTACTTGGGTTTAATTTTGTTTGCGGTGACTTTAGCGGTAAATATTGGTGCTTTAACAATTGTACAATTTGTGAGTAGGAAGCATACCTAATCAATCTCAGTTCACTATCAGAAGGCTTAGGGTGATGAGCAGTAATCAATTACCTCAAACAGATGATTCTCTGGCAGCAGAACTATGCAGTTCTCTACCGCCTAAAAGGCGGTTATTTGATTTGACTATGAATGTGATCGCATTCACTCTTACAGGTTTAGCTTTGGTTCCTTTGGTGTCAGTATTATGGAAAATTGTAGGAGAGGGAATAGGTGGTCTCAAACCCGCTATGTTTACAGCCTCAGTGCTTGACGATGGGTTTGGTAACGCAATTCTTGGTACTCTGGTTATGGTGGGAATTGCCGCGCTTATTAGTGTTCCCACTGGAGTAATGACAGGCATATTTCTGTCAGAAATTGGTTCGGGAACTCACATCGGTCGTGCTGTTCGCTTTATCACTTCTATCCTAACGGGAGTTCCTTCAATCGTTGTCGGGATATTTGCTTATGGTGTAATTGTATTAATAACTAAGCAATTTAGTGCGCTCGCCGGTGGTTTCGCGTTAGCTGTTATTATGTTACCTGTGATTGTACTGACAACTGAAGAAGCCTTGAAGCTTGTTCCTAAATCATTACGTCTCGGTTCTGCGGCTTTAGGAGGGACTCGCTTTCAAACTACATTTCGCGTTATTGTTTCTGCGGCGATTCCGGCAATTACCACAGGGGTTTTGCTAGCGATCGCTCGTGCTGCTGGTGAAACGGCACCCCTAATTTTTACTTCTTTATTTAGTTTAGATTGGTCACAAGATATTAATAGTCCGACGGCTTCGCTATCGGTACTAATTTTTAACTATTATAACGACCCCTCTCCTGAAAAAACCCGATTAATTTGGACTGCGTCTCTCGTTTTGGTCGGGATAGTTTTGTTGATGAGTCTTCTCTCTCGTATAGTCACAAGCAAGAGAAATGCTTAATCTGAATTTCACTCTTCAATAAGCTTAGATTTTTATTTTATTAAATTATGCAAAGTCTAACTAAGTTAAAACCAGCTATCAAAGTAAGAAATCTCAGCTTTTACTATGGCACTTCTAAAGCATTAGAAGGAGTGTCAATGGATATTACTCAGAATAATGTCACCGCAATTATTGGTCCTAGCGGTTGTGGTAAATCTACTTTCATTAAATCTCTCAATCGGATAAGCGAATTAGAAACAGATGTGAGGGTAGAAGGCAGCGTAGAATTTTTCGCTCAGAATATTTACAGCCCTCGCGTCAACTTAAATCGGCTCCGTCGCCAAATTGGGATGGTGTTCCAAAAGCCGAATCTTTTTCCTATGAGCATTTACGATAACACTGTCTACGGTGTGCGAATTGCCGGATGGCGTCCAAAAGCGGAGTTAGATGAAATCGTGGAAACTGCTCTAAAGAGTGCCGCAATCTGGGATGAGGTGAAAGATAAACTCCAAAAATCAGCGTTAGGACTTTCAGGCGGGCAACAACAGCGACTTTGCATTGCCCGTGCTTTAGCAGTGAAACCAAAAGTGTTGCTGATGGATGAGCCTTGTTCAGCGCTCGATCCGATCGCCACTATGAAAATTGAAGAACTGATTAGTAGTTTACGGGGCGATCTGACAATTGCGATCGTTACTCACAATATGCAACAAGCTGCTCGCATTTCGGATTTTACTGCTTTCTTCAACACCGATGAAAGTCGCATCGGTAGAATGGTTGAATTTGGTGCCACAACTCAAATGTTTAGTAATGCACTTGATGCCCGTACCCGTGATTATGTTTCTGGACGTTTTGGTTAATCTGCTGCCAATGCTCCTGCCTGTATTGTGTAATAACCTTTAAGATGATGCAGGGGTGCGCGAGTCACAAGTTAAGCTTGCTTTCAGAGTGTCCAAACTGTGGGGCAAGGTTTAAGATTCCGGCGTTGCGGGTGGGGCTGGTATTACAGGTGTTTTTTGGCTTTTGGGGAGATAAAAAGGTGGCAAAAGGTTATTCAGCCAAATGCGACAAGTCCATGAGATACCAACAACACATGAGATTTTAGTCAAAAATTGTGTCGTTTACATTAATTCCGTACTATATTGATAGTACAATTTGACTGTGCGTACTGCTGAGTCAGCCAAAAAAAGTGTCAAGGATTGCAAAAAACAACTATAATTAAGCCATGCAAAAATTATAAAGCCTTTTTATATTTTGTTAAAGAAAAATAAATATGAATTTTTCTATACATTCATATTTATTACTCCCTTCCCGCCAGAAGAATACCGATTAAATAAACCGCCAAGACGCCAAGGACGCAGAGAAAGAAGGTAAAAAAGATAGGTAATCTTACACCGGGAAGGGAGTAACTAATTAGAATATTTTGTGGCAGTTAGCAGCGAGAAAGGTATGTTGGATAAACTCATAAAATATTTCGTTTACGCGACAAAAAGTTATATTACAAAAACACAGCTTATCAAGTTTTTGTATTTAGCCGATCTTTACTCTGTTAAATGGACGGGGAAGCAACTAACTGATTTAGATTGGTGTTATTATCAATTTGGTCCTTGGAATGATGGTATAGATGCTGCTTTAAATCAAATGAATGGGAAAGAGATTATTCAAGAATTTCAGGAAAATGCAACATACATTAGACCTGTCAATGAAGCTGCTCAGGTAGATGATTTGCAAATATCTCTAAGTCTTAAGTTAATGCTAGATAATATTCGCAGAGAGTGGGCTGGCGCAGATAAACTGAATCAGCTACTAGATTATGTGTATAGCACTGCTCCAATGCTGGAAGCAAAAAAGATCCATCGACGAGAAGAAAAAATTAAACTTAACTTACAAGCAGAAAGAGAAAAATTAGTCAGTGAATTAGGATTGTAAAGTGGCTGGACAAAAACCTAGACAAGGTTGGATCTATTGCATCAATCCCTATAGGGTATCTCTTCGTTGCAAACTTGGTCATGTCCATATTTATAATTTAGATGCGCCAGGTGAAGTAGAATGTCAAACTTGCACTGAGAATATTAATTCAAGTAGAGTTTTCAGAGGACTACATCCTTATATCATCTGGACAAGTGATCAATTTCAAGATGAATCTGGATATGTAGCAACGTTTTCCGTTATTCCCCTGACTTCACAAGGAACGTTTAACGGTTTACCAACCACATATCCAATTAACTCTACAAGTAGAAATTGTCTTGACAAAAATTCATACGCTTTAGTTCATCAAATATGTACTGTTGATGCTAATTGTTTCAAAGACTCATCAGAAAATTGGCTAAATCGAATTGGACAATTGGATAAAGCAGATAAAGAAGCTTTAGAGTTACGTTTAAAATATTATTTAGACATTACAGAAAATCCTAGTGAAGACTGGTTTGCTCAAAATGCATCTCCAGAACTTTTAAAAAAAGTATTTGATTATCTATCTGAAGATACAAAGAATTCAGCAATAGAAGATTTAATCAATAGTTTAGGTTGATAAGTAAGTAGGCGGAAGAAATTACAACTATGTAACGAAATATAAAATCTTTGAAATTGGCTTGTAGTTGAGGAGAGTACGTCCAAGTGTTTCCCTCCGAAAGAATCTGTCCGTGCGCTTTAGCGCTCTTAACAGCAACAAACCATTTTCTGCTGATTTACGCCCACCTACTTAAACTGCTCGGCATCCAATAAGGTTCGGATAAGCAGGGGAAGCAGGGGAGGTAAAGAGTTGATGAAAAGTAATTCTTTCCCCCCTGCTGCTCTACTCAAGAAAGCACCCCCTGCTTGCCCAAACAAATAAATTCCTTAACCGAACCGTATTGGCTCGGCATCTAGTTTTAGAGGGTAGTCTAAAGCAGTAAAGGGGTTCAGGCTATAAATTATCAAATTTAGATGCGCGTCAACTTAATACTTATAAAGCCAATTCAATCTTCAAAATTGTGACGAAAAACCCTAGTTTATTCGAGATACTCTCACAAGGTTATACAGGTTCTATCCTTCGTCCGATGTCATGCAATTTTTGCTAATTAACTTTCAGCAGTTTCTATAATTCCTTGTTTTTCCAGAATCTCTTCATATTGAGCTTGACTAAGAGAACAATCTACCAAATCTAAAAATTGAGTTTTTGTTAAGTGACACTGCTTTGCCATCTGACTTAAAAGATTGTCAGGAATGTCTTTCATTTTTTTAGTGTGACTTGTTTTAGTTTTGGCTGTCGTCTTTTTGCCATCTTTGGTAAAGTAAATAAAATAATGATGGTCATTTTGAGTTTCTTGAAACCCTTTGGATAATAATCCAGATTCTACTTTAGTTTTCTGCCGGGGCATTCTCGACCTCTTCTATTTTTTCCAGTAGAGCTTCCCGGAGTTGTCGTGCATCTAATGCTAACTCGTCTACACTGATATTGACGTACTCATCCCACATCATGAGGATTTGTTCGTTAATCTCGTAAATGAGTTCATCACGGGTATAGGCAAATACGTGAAGACCAATTTGAGGCTCTTCTACAACTAAGAGTTGCCTGGTTTCTTCATCCATTTCGGGTATCAAGAAAAGAGGCATTTTCAATCGGAGTTTCTTATCATTCCCTGAAACTTCTCTGATGTTGATAGGGGATAGATCAACAAGCTCTATTCTTGTTACATCCGTTAATTTGGTTGGATGTCCGTCAGCATCCAAGGTAAACTGCCCTGTGACTTGAATCATCTGCCGACGATTTTCAATCATTGAGTCTTCTAACTCTTCCAGATAAATACATTCAATTTCTTGGTGAGTTGGCGGATAACGCAAAACTACAAGACGTTTATCAAAATCAATCCGAATCAGCTCACCTGTTACTGTCATCACAGCATCTTCAGGTATGTCTTGAGTCAGCCAGTTATCAATGCAATCTATCACTTTACTAGTTAGCCTTAATTCTCTATCTCTATTACTTCTAGAAAAGCCGAATTGCCATGATTCATCAGCTTTAGGTAAAAACTTTCTAGTTTCACGTAAGGCACGATTTCTTAGTTTAGAATCTGGAAAGATATCTTGAGCCTGGTTGAAGTCAAAACTGTTAAGGCTTGAAAAAAACCGTTCAAGGTTTAGCATCAATTCTGTATAACCGCTGAAGATTGATGTTTGACTATCAATTTCAGGCTTAAGCACTATTGGTATGGCAAAGCTTCCAAGCTGGGGTACGCCGACACGCAAACTATAAAGCTGCTGCATTTCCATTGGCACTCTAAAACGCTGTCCTACACTACGTTTTTCTATGACAGTAGCAAGCAGGTAAACAATTTGCTGTAATCCAGCTAAAACGCGCACTAAAATATCAATGGGAACCTCAAAATTCTCTATCTCTTGACCATGAATGCGAATTGTAGCTTTGGCTTCTGCTGGTTGTGTCTCCAACATTTTTTTCCAGCCTGAAATGTCTATAGTTTCTTGATTGTAGTCGTAGAGATGTCTGAAAATCTAGCCTCTATAATGAATAAGGTGATTGTATTGATGGTAAAATCTTAATTTACAGAGCCGAATCAAAAACCTGCTGCGCGGTCAGTTTGAGGCTAAGAAAGGTGGGAGAATTGATTAAATCATTAGCTGTAAATTTAGTAACTTGGTACTCATCTCCAACAAGCTGACATACCGAGAAAGTCGGCTGTTTGGGATCTCCAATGAACTTCTTCCCCCCAAGCGCTGCATAATCTACAATCCAGAACTCAGGGATACCCATTTCTTCATAGTCTCCAAACTTGTCGTAGTAATCATCCCGCCAATTGGTACTGACAACTTCGACTAATAAAGGTACAGATGCTGCTTGAGTAACTGTTGACTGTTTTTGGAAAAGAGGTTCGTTGATGAGATTATCAAGATTTAGTAACAATACATCGGGTGAGTAAGTAGACTCGGCACCAGGAGTTTTAACAAATGTAGTTTTAGGAATTCCGTAAGGTAGATTGAGTCGGTCGAACTCCACAGTCAATTTGCGTGATAAAAATGCGATAACTTTTTCATGGTCTCCGGTTGGCGGTGCCATCTCAACAATAACTCCATTATGTAGCTCGTACCGTACCCCGTTCTTGGGATACCAGTCCATAAATTCCTCATGCGTTACTAATTTGGGTATGGCTTGGGTCATAGCTACCACCTCCACATATATTTGACTTTACCAAAGATGTCATTCGGGTTTACCCGTCAGAAAATTGATTAGTCAGCTTCACCAATCAAAAAGAAACCAGCCCAGTCCTTAGGGTCAGAATAAGCCTTCATAGTATTAAGCATCGCTTGACGCAGAGCACTGGCTTTATCAGGGTTATGTTCTAATTGACGATAAAATTCTAGCATTAGAGAAGCAGTAGAAGGTCCATCCGGCACTTCCCACAAGGAGACAATTACACTAGGCGTACCAGCAGCAATAAACGAGCGCGACAATCCAATTACACCATCGCCAGTGATGCGTCCTCTGCCGGTATCACAAGCACTAAGGACAACTAAATTTGCATTCAAGTGTAAATTTAAAACTTCATTGGCACTGAGTAAACCATTATCTTTACCAGAGGGAGCTAATGCCACAGCCCCAGGAATTCCTGGCTCACTCAACTCATCCAGTAAACCGTGGGTAGCCAGGTGAATAATCTGGGCTCCTACCATTTGCTGTTCGACCGCAGCTTTAGTTGCTTGCTCTCCTATCA
>JAQYWP010000297.1 GCA_029379285.1 Rhizonema sp. PD38 | reverse complement strand
GGAGAAAGACTGAGACAGGCTCGTGAGTTAAGTAGCTTTTCCCAAGGGGAGGCGGCTCAAGCATTGGAGATTACCTCTGCTGCCCTCAGTCAGTATGAGAGCGGTAAGCGCAGAATTGAAGCCTTAACGCTAGAGCGGATTGCTCGACTGTATGGAGTGCCTGTCACTTACTTCTTCGCAGTGACAAAGGCTGCAAAGGGGCAGGAGCAACCCGACTGGGAGACATCTTTGCGGACAATGGCTCAAACTCTGGTACCCGTTAGCAAAGCAGGAATTGCCAAGTTGATTCAGCTTCTTCACGCTATGTCCAATCTATATCGATTAACAGCAACCCCTTTCCCTGGAATGCCGCATCATCCATTTGCTCCACTCAAGAAGGAAGAATACAGCGATTACCAGGTAGCAGAATTTGCAACTAGAGTTCGCCGTTACTACAACTTAGGAATTGCGCCCTTATTAAATGTCAAAGGTTTTCTAGACGCTCAAGGGTATCAAGTTTTTGCGATTCCTTTAGGAGAAGGTGACGACGCTCTTTCAGGACTTTTCTTTCTGCATCCAGACCTCGGTGCTATTATTGTCTTCAATGAGACTCAAGCGTACACACGTTATCCTTTTACTCTGAGTCATGAAACTGCTCATAGCCTGTTTCATTGGGATCGTCCGGCAGTTCTCTGTCGTGTTTCTGAACAAACATCTGAGCCATTAGAAGAGTTGGCTGATCGCTTTGCTTCTTACTTTCTCATTCCCCAGGAGGGGTTGCTTGAAAGGCTAGAAGCAATGGAAATCAAAACTGTAAAGCACCCTGAAGAAGCGATTCACATCGCTCGTTACTTTGGGGTAAGTTACAAAGCGGCTGTTCACCGATTAGAGACAGATCGCAAGTTAGGTGCCCCGTCAGATGTATTTAAGGGTGTAAAGCCAGTCCAAATGGCTAAATCATTAGGGTATAGCCCATTGCCCTACGAGTTTGGTATCCGTCCTCTACCACCTGAAGACCGCTTACCCAGAATCTTTGTGGAGTTGAGCTATCAGGCATTAGAAAAAGGACTACTCTCTCTTAGAAGAGTAGCTGAAATCCTTGGGATCAGTGACCTCGAATTAGAAGATCGGCTCTATGGAGAGGTTGCTGAAGATTCCGAGGAGGGCTATGTCTAAGTTTGTTCTGGATACCGTTGTCTTACGTGTCTTTGCCTTCGCTCTCCCTCAAGGAATTAACATTCTACTGTCAGCATTAAAGACCGAAAGTGCTTGTTTTTCAACTGAGGTTTACAACCAAGATGAAAACAGCCTACCCCCCAATGCATCTGATGAGGAGTTGAGTGAATTAGCTAGAGGACTACGCTACGCCCAACGCAAAGCTCAAACTTTGCCAGGACTTCAAGGACAACGGTTCCAAGTTCGCCTATTGAACGCAATACAACTGACACGCCATATCCAGGCGGGGAGTCTTTTTATTGAACCGTTGGAAATAGAAGAACTCCCCAGACGAGAAAGGCTAAGGGAGTTGTATGGCATAGGTCGTGCGTGGTGAAGCAGCCTGCTTGGTACTTTCTGAGAGAACGCTACTCACAGCCGTCTTCCTCTCCAGTGATGAGAAAGCCTGCCAAGCAGCGCAAGCTTTGGGTATTACCTTCTTAACGATTCCAGATGTTCTCACCAATTGGGTCAGTGAAATGTACCCTCCAGCAGAACTGTTACAGGAGCTAGTGGATGGAATGCGTAATGCATCTTTTGCAGTTCCTGAAAGCCTTTATCAGCAGTTGCAGGAAATGTTATAGAAATAACGTATGGCGGCTCATATCACGCTTGCTACTTTCTCCCCAAGGTACAACTCTTAAATTTGCGGTATAAATGAATATTACCCCAAACGGTTCACACCCTTGTAGTTCTGGAGTCATTACGAGTGAGTCACAAAGCATTGAAAGCCAAAGCAGCATACAACACTCTACCCCCTCATCTTTGTCAGTAAAATTGCTTATTAGCAGCTAGAAAAGCACTTTTGGGAGACAGTGGGTATTATCCGAGACAAAATTGATCTAGAGACTCCAAACACTATAGATACAATTGGTATTCTTATGTCAATAACAAGACCATTAGTTAGAGCTACCGACATTGCTGAGAACACCTTGCTCTTTGGAGAGAATATTTTGTTTGGAAGACTTTGCCCCAGTGTGAAGTTGTGTTTATTCATTCTAACTCACTTACCTACTCGCAATTTCCATCTTCACCCACAGGTTAGAAGAAACTTTTTGAAAAATCAGGTAGTGTAAGGCTTGTTTTTTAAAAATAGGGAAAAAAGCCTGTGGTTCCTATTAGAGATGATAATCCTGTAACAATTACCCCTTATGTGACTTTTGGGCTGATTGCTGTTAATGTCTTAGCTTTTCTTTATGAAAGTAGCTTACCTCCACAGCAATTAGATGGGTTTATGCATTTAGCAGCAGTTGTACCGCGAGAACTCACTGCTAGCTTTGCAGGTATTTCCGTAAATCAGCCTGTACCAGAATGGCTCACTTTGATTACTTCCCAATTTTTACATGGGGGTATCTTGCATCTTGCAGGTAATATGTTATTTCTATGGATTTTTGGCAATAACGTTGAAGAAAAGTTAGGCCATGTCAAATATTTATTTTTCTATTTGACTTGTGGTGTTTTGGCATCCTTGACTCAGTGGTACTTTGCACAATCTTCTGCAATTCCTTCTTTGGGTGCGAGTGGTGCGATCGCAGGCGTCTTAGGAGCATATATACTCCGATTTCCCAATGCAGAAATTCTTGGCGTCATTCCCTTAGGATTGTTCTTTCCAACATTTCGCGTCCCCGCATACTGGTTTCTCGGATTCTGGTTTATAGAGCAATCATTCTACGGACTTGCAAGTCTACAAACACCGACTAATATTGGGATGGAGAATGGTGGAATTGCCTACTGGGCACATGCTGGCGGTTTTGTGTTTGGGGCAATTCTTGCACCGTTGTTGGGGTTATTTAACGATAAACCTAGAGAAGACTATTTTTATAGGTAAAAATAGGGAGTAGAGTTGGAGTGTTGGTTGTTAGTTGTATTGACAACAATCAACCATCAACTGTGTTGAAGTTAACTGATAAATTAATTAGGAAAAACACCTGTGTTTCCTCTCTACGACGAAAACCCGACACGAACCACTCCCTTTATCAACTACGGGTTGATAGGCATCAACGTTTTAGTTTTCCTTCATGAATTTAGATTATCAGATAGACAGTTAGAACATTTTTTACATCTGTATGCAGTCATCCCTAGAGAATTAACTGCTAGTTTTGCGGGTATTCCAGTCAATCAGCCAGTGCCAGAATGGGAAACATTAATCACGTCACAATTTTTACACGGTGGTTGGTGGCATTTGATTTCAAATATGCTGTTTCTCTGGATTTTTGGAAATAATATTGAAGAACGCTTAGGTCATATTAAGTATCTAGTTTTTTATCTAAGTTGCGGTGTTTTCGCCGCGTTGTGTCAGTGGTTTGTGGGCATGACTTCGACGGTTCCTTCTTTGGGGGCAAGCGGTGCGATCGCTGGTGTTTTGGCAGCATACATTCTCCGTTTCCCTCAAGTGAAAATTGTTACCTTAGTCTTTTTGGGTTTTTTCGTCACCACACTGAGAATTCCAGCATGGATTATGATTGGGTTCTTCATCATCCAAAATGTAATATCTGGTCTTGCTAGTTTGCAAGCAGCTGCCAACATGAGTGTACAAACAGGCGGAGTTGCCTACTGGGCACATGTTGGTGGCTTTGGGTTAGGATTGATTCTCGCTCCCTTATTTGGGTTGTTTAGGGAAGATTAAGATGAGCATTTAGCTTGACTTCCTCACACCGCACTCCCTTTTTTGACTATCGTCTAGGTAGCTGAGAATAAATCGATCGGTGCCTTTATATTACCGTTTAAGGAGAGTTCGAGAGTTAGAGAAGAAAATGTATCGGTAATCTTACACTTGTGTTGGCAGTATACGAACTGTACTGTGGGAAAATTATTGATGGGTTACGCCCAATCAATAATTGAATGCTGCATTTAAGCTATCCCATGTTTAATCTATTAGCGCCTCGCCCTCATCAGAGTCCGCAAAGAAATGAGGAATCCTGGCTCAATTTCTGCACATCCTGGCTCAAGAAAAGCCTGTTTACACTGCTGATTGTCACACTATTCATAGGGATAAGTACAGCTGGGTGGACACCCTCCAGTAATGCTGCACTACCCGCAGGTAATGCTATTACGGATGGGAAATCGCTGTTGCGGTATGCATTTCCCATCCAGAACAAACCTGTCAGACAACTGCAAACTAGTTTAGAAGATATTTCTACTCAACTGCGGGCAAATCGACGCTGGGGCGTAATTTCCCAAGACTTGAGTAAAGCATCGCGAGTGCTGGCAAACCCAGCCAAACTTTTAGCAGACATCCCAGAAGAACGTCAATCCCAAGCCAATGCTTTAATTGCCAAGTTAAAATCTGGCGTAGAAGCTATGCAAGAAACCACAAAAACCAAAGATAAGGAAAAAATTTCCACTCAACGAGCTGAGTTACTGGATTTTGTGACTGAATTAGAACAGTCAATGGTACAAAAGTTCCCCTTTGATGTGCCAACGGAATACAGCAATTTGCCGCAACTCAAAGGTCGTGCCACTGTAGAAATGAAAACAGACAAAGGTAATATTACCATGATTGTGGACGGCTACAGTGCCCCTGTCACCGCTGGGAACTTTGTTGATTTGGTGCAACGAGGTTTTTATAACGGCTTAGAATTTACTCGTTCTGAAGAATCCTACGTCTTGCAAACTGGAGATCCACCAGGCAAGGAAGTGGGTTTCATCGATCCTAAAACAGGCAAATATCGTGCTGTTCCTTTAGAAATCTTAGTTGAAGGTGACAAAGTACCTACCTACGGTATTACTTTAGAAGAAGCTGGTCGTTACACCGATATGCCAGTTTTGCCTTTCTCTGCCTTTGGTGCTTTAGCAATGGCACGTCCCGAACAAAAAGTCAATGGTGGTTCTTCACAATTTTTCTTCTTTCTCTTTGAACCGGAACTGACTCCAGCAGGCCGCAACCTGCTTGATGGTCGCTATTCTGTTTTTGGCTATCTTATAGAGGGGAAAAAAGTTTTGGATGAACTCAAAGCAGGTGACAAAATTGAATCGGCAAAAGTTATTCAGGGGGGAGAGAATTTGGTAGAACCCCAAGTTGCATAGTTAATTGTGTCAACGCTATGTAGAGAAAAACGCGCATAGCTGAAAACTTTGCTAGACTTCCACATAAATCCCTAAAAAAAGGCTTTATGTGGAAAGTATCAGAGTTCGCCGAAATGATTGGAGTTTCGGACTTTGTCTGTTACAGGGTTGGGAAAACGAAGGTAAGCTTAGGACAGAACGTACTCTGGGGAATAAAATAATTTATACCGAATTGCACTTAAGTACGGCGAGAAATTTAGAATACAGATGCTTTAAAGGAACGTCTCTACATGCCTCCAACTTTATTACTCCGAGCAGTGCCCTGACGCTCGTTCGCCCTTGGCGTCTCCCAATATGAAAGGACTTGCTAACGTAGTCGCCGTGAGAGAGGGCTAAGCCGTCATTCGCGCTGTCTTACCGGTGCGCGTCTACAGAATTGTTGATTGTCTACAAGTCAAGCTTTTTTAATTTTTAATTGCGCCTCAGTTTTGTCTTCCTACGATGCAGTCGAAGCTACAAGTATAATGTTAGAGGTGTTGAATGCTGAAGCTTCCTGAAATCATGAGTAAACTGGCAAGATATTCTTTCTTTTCAACTGATAAAGCTTTTAACGAACGCGAGCGGTAATTTTCAATCCATGTCTCTTAAGGAAATCAAAACTTAATAGACTTAAAAAAATATCTTAAACATGCATCAAACTTCCAATCGCTGGCGTTTAGGGCTAGCATTGTCGTCATTAACTCTTTTTCTATGGGGAGTTCTACCTATTGCCCTGACAGTAACTTTACAAGCGCTGGATGTTTACACAGTAGTCTGGTTTCGCTTTTTGATGTCATTTACTATCTTGGCAATTTATTTAGGAGTAAAGGGGAAATTACCGACGCGGCAACAACTGCGTTCCGCTTCTTGGAAGTTGTTGGCGATCGCCACAATATTTTTAGCAAGTAACTATATTCTTTTCTTACAAGGTTTAGCACTCACGACACCCGCTAACGCCGAAGTGATTATTCAGTTAGCACCTTTGCTGATGGGTTTTGGTGGTTTAGTTATTTTTCAAGAACGTTACAAGCTGCATCAGTGGATTGGCGTTAGTCTACTAACTCTCGGGCTTGCCTTATTTTTTAACGAGCAACTATCTCATTTAATTACAGCACACGGTAAATATCTTCTAGGCAGTGGTTTAATTGTATTAGGAGCAGGCGTATGGGTTGTTTATGCTTTAGCACAAAAACAGTTGTTGCAATTTTTATCTTCTACTAGCATCATGCTAATTATTTACGGAGGCTGTACTTTATTATTTACTCCTTTCGCTACACCTAAAGTCATTTTTACACTAGATTTTTTGCATGGGGGAATGTTACTTTTTTGTGGTTTAAATACTCTGCTTGCTTATGGTGCTTTTGCTGAATCCCTAGAACATTGGGAAGCATCGCGGGTAAGTGCAGTCTTGGCTGTAGCTCCCATTGTGACTTTAATAGCAGTTTGGTTTGTATCAGTTATCACACCAAGTTTGATCGCTGTAGAACGCCTAACTCTGATAGAAATCATCGGGGCGGTTCTCGTTGTATCAGGTTCAGTGGCGATCACCTTGGGAAAAAACAAATAAGTCGTTGTTTGTTTTTTGTGCTAAAGACACCTAAAAAGATTGAGAAGTCTGGTAGCCTCGTTCGCGGAGCGTCTCCGACAGGAGAAGGATAAGTGTCAAGAAATTAAATGAATTGACACTGGTATGTTATTTATATCGCAATACGGCTTAGTATAGATGAGTTAGCACAGAGCTTACCCGAAGAGGCTTTTACAGAAATTCAATTAAACTTAGATAAACCTAAAAGTTGTCGCCACTAAAAAACCTGGGTACCCAGATTGATGAGGAGTCAGGTTCAAGGGCAACCTCTCAACACCCCGTGGAAAAAACCTTATTGTGATTCATCGCCACTCACCTTGAAAAGTAAAAGCCGACCAATAATAGGGATTATGCCACTGCTGTTGCTGCCACATGTTTAGTTGTGCGGCACGCAGAGCCGTAACAGGTGATTTCCCTTGCAGCAACAATTGTTTGTAAAATTCTTGCATCAACATTGATGTACCGCGATCATCAACTTCCCATAATGAAACGACAAGTCGTGCCGCCCCTGCATACATCAACCCTCTTGTCAACCCCACTAAACCTTCTCCATTGACTTCCTTACCCAGCCCCGTTTCACAAGCACTCAGTACCAATAGTTCTGCGGGTAAGTTGAGGTTAAAAATATCCCCCAACCGCAAGTAGCCCCAAACGGGTTGACCTTGTTTGTCTACAAGGGAAAGGACAATACCTGATAACTCTGGGTTAATCGAGTCAACAAAACCGTGAGTAGCAAAATGAAGGTAGCGATATTGTTGTAACTGTGGGCTGTTTGCCCAGTTATAGTTAGCGTCAAAATCATATACTTCGAGACGATTTGATGCCGGCACTAGTTGTGAAATTGCCTGTGCTTCATTACGAGTACCGTTTAGTCGCCCCCATCCATTGCGGTTGAGATTTCTTGCCACCCGTTTGAGAGCAGACTGTTCCAATTGTCTAGGAATGTCTTGATCCAAGGCAATGCTTCGAGATTTGCTAGTGACTCGCATATCGTCGGCGCTAA
The DNA here is from genome assembly GCA_029379285.1 of Rhizonema sp. PD38. Taxonomy (GTDB): domain Bacteria; phylum Cyanobacteriota; class Cyanobacteriia; order Cyanobacteriales; family Nostocaceae; genus Rhizonema. The sequence continues at coordinate 1,026 of JAQYWP010000297.1, read as the reverse complement.
ATACGGGATCGGCAAGGATGGCTAAGGTGAGGGGTGCAATTTTGCGTCCAGTGAGTTCAATGCGTTGAAGGGCGATCGTTGTCGCGGAGGGGAAGTTGATGATTTCATGGTTGATAAGCAGAGGTTGAGTTTGCTTTGTTATGTCAGGTAAGGCAGCAAAAGGTATAGACTGCAACGCCCCATCACCAACAATCAACAGCCGCTTGTTCCCTAATTGTGATGCTACAGGCTGTAAAAGAATTTGACTAAGTTTGTTGACATTGACATTTGCAGTCCCAGATGCAGAACCAGGCTGCACTTGAATTCCGCCTCTAGTGTAAAGACTGTTACCAGGGTTTTTCAACAACTGATAGAATTCTTTGGTTGCGGCTTCTATTTCTTCACCTTTTGGTAGTTGGTAAGAAGTCATACTAGTTTGAGTCACTGCCCAAAGATAGCTGTGTTCTTGACCCAAGGAATACTCTAACAGTAGAGTATCTTTATCGAGTTATTGCTGAATTTGGGGTAATTTGAGTGGTTGAGGATACTTGAGGGCAGCGTATTTTGGGCTACTGGTACGGATTTGAGTTATCTTATCTTTCTGTTGAGAGAGTAAAGCAGAGACTTCTGTTGCCAGTTTGAGAGCGTTGGCTTGAGCCATCGCGTCTCCATTTTTGGGACTATTTACTATCTCAAACCGTGCTTTTTCCTTAGCATCAATTAATTCAAGTAAACGTTGTGACTCTGCCAAGAGTTTCGGGTCAACGTCTTTACGGATACCGGCTTTGGCTTCGGTAAGGAGTTCTAAAAGTACCCTAGCGCGAGATCTTTCACTGATATGTAGTGCAAGTGCGTCGTATCCATGAGATGAATCTTTTTTGTGCAACCGCATTAGCAAATCAATGTAGAACTGATAGTAACCCTGTACCGAGGCAAAGTAAGAAGTACGTAGTTCTTGACTTGCAATTTTGGTACGTAAATTTTCTATAATGCAGGACTTACGCATTGACAAATTAGACAAAAAGTGCAGTAGTGAAAAGAAGAAAA
>JAQYWP010000296.1 GCA_029379285.1 Rhizonema sp. PD38 | reverse complement strand
GGAGACGATAAGGTGGGAGTATCATCTCGAATAAGTTTAACAGCATCCCCATCTGTTAAATAGCTTATTTCAACATCTAGAATCAGGTTATTCTGGATGTATTGATAATGTTTTTGGGATATTAGTTCAGGATGATTGCTAGTTGGTTTCGTACGTAGAGGATAAATTGTACTTGATTGCCACTGTGGTAACGAGATTTTTTCGGGAAAATTAAAAGAGGTAACTGTACTTTGGTCTTTTTTAGACAACAAGATGACATTTCCCAAGGTCAAGAATATACTAGTAAAGGTGAAAGCCAAAAGAGGAATGCGAAGTTTTTTCCAGACGATCACCTTAATAACTTCCTCGCCTCTTGATTTTTTGATTCACCTTGTTCAAGTAAAAACCAACAAAATAAGCCAAAACATAGAACAGCAATTAGTGAAAATATCAAAGAACCGTCTCCAGTGTGCCAGTATTCAAAAGCTTTTGGCTGGTTTTTTGCTGTTAAGATAGCCATCAGTGCAACCCGTAAACCGTTGACAACAAATGCTATAGCAGCTGCTACTGTTGGTACGAGGATTCTTTGCTTCCATTTTTGGGAAAACATTAAGAGAAAAAGTAATCCTAATCCCAGCAGTTGAAAAATAAGCTCTATTCCCGAACAACCAGAATACACTTCTACGCTCCCAGTCGGAAGAATAATTTTGTCTTCAATCAAAATCACTTCAGAGCCTGTGTACCAAAGAATAAAAGCAGCAAATTTGGCGGTGAGGGGTGATATATTAATGAGAAATGGTGGTAATACTTTGGAAGCGCTGAGAAAAAACAAGACAAGCAATTCCCCCTTATATTGCTTTAATCCTTGAAAGCCAGAAGCCAGCAAAGCAAAACTAAAGGCAAAAGCCACAGATGAGATATACAGAAAACCGCCGAAACTTGTCAGGGATGCGCTCTTAACAAGTAACAGCGTAATGAGTGATAAACCCAAAAAACTAGAGAAAATTCCGCTTTCTAGATTGAGAGTGTAACGCTTCTCCCAAATTAGGCAAGATACAGCTGCCCAAAATAGAAAGCTCATGCCTAAGAAGCTAGGATTATTCGATTTCCAAGCTAAAGTTAGGTGAATCGCTATTAAGCCTGCTCCTATTCCTAGTAGCCAGAATTGAGAATATTTTAGTTGTGTTACAGCAAAAGGGTGGGTAGCTTTCATCTCAATAGAGCGTGTATGCTGCTATTTGCGACAATCAAGTCACTAAACTTATTCGCGCAAATAGGTGAAGGTTGATGGTAGATTTACCCAGCACTAAGATTTGCAAGCACCTTAAAGTAGCAGTAAGCATAGATACTACCACAGGTAATCGGTCAACCTGTGGCGTTCATTTCAATCAGAGACACCAAGAAAACATGGTAAGACTCTAACTGGCGTTCGAGGTGAGAGTAAGGTATTCTACAATAATTTTCAAAATTCCTTGTGACACAAATATTATAGGTATATGTAACAAAAATCAACTACTTTTACTTGCTCTTTATGTAAAATTTAAACTAGTAAGTTTAGGTGGGCAGATTTACTCCTCAGGAGGAGACGCACAAGTAACAATTTTACCACCCAACCCAGGTGTTGCATATACCAGCCAACTGCGCTTATTCTCTTCACTTGATCCAAATGGTCCATTTACAGCTATTGGGACTAATCAGGAAGTTGGTAAAATTGTGGATCTAGGAAGTTTTTCATCTGGTCAGGAATTACTTTTCGGAATTCACGTCCAGAATACTGGCCAAACTTATTTTGCGGGTCCGGCGTCTCGTAACCCAGACAATACCATACATGATGTTACGACTGACATTTCTCCAGGAGTAATAAATGCTAGCTTTGAAGATCTGCCAAATGCAGGAGATAAGAGTTATAACAATTTAAATTTTCAATATAGAGGTAACGTTGCTAGCAAGCCCGTACCTGAACCTGTTACAATCCTCGGTACTCTTACGGCAATAAGCTTGGGCACTGCAATGAAAAAGAAATTCCGACAGGTAAAAGTTGAAAATTAAGGAAAAAGGAAGGCAGAAGTAGATAGAGTAAAATCGTTGTATTCATTAGGGGGCAAAGAGAGATTCATGTCACTAAGCGTTAAGTAGTACAACTTAGCTTAAAATAAAAGTCTATAGTATGCTATTGATATGGCTTAAAGCTCTTCCATCACTCTCGTGAGTGAACAAGGTGAATCGTCGAAAAGTTCCTGCAAAACTATGATTGAGTTAAGAAGACAGGCATCTACCATCTAGTTTGTTAATAGTAGTTATTCAGTTGAAAATTGCCACAAATAAATGTTTATTTATGATGGTTCGTAAATACACAAACTTAATATCACTTAATCTTCTAAATCTTTTGAAAGAAAATTGAATTAGTCTGTATTTATAACTTCTGGCTCAATCCAAATTGAGCCTCATACGCAATAGCCAAATATTTATAGAGACGCGTTTATGAACGCGTCTCTGCACCCATATAACCTAATACTAGACTGCTGTATTTCCTCAATTAAAAGCAGAACTTACAAGGAGTTTCGTATTTTTCAACAAAAACCGCGTCAGATAGTAAAGTTTTTGCTGCTTGGTGTACAAAGTCCACTGCAATATTAATCGTGAAATAGTCAACATCTTACGCGCATCCCATTTACCATGCAAATAGTACTTAGAACGTTGATAATGCAGGTTGCGCGAGAGATCTACTCTTGCGGGATAATCAATGCGTTCTAAGAATTTATTTATGTACTGGTTTGTTGTTTCAGTAATCTCAAGCCATTTTGCTTCTACTTCTTGGGTAACTTCGTGAGTAGCATGAATGTTCTCACCATGATTGCGGTAACTTCCCAGTCTTTTATCAAGGGTTTTAATCTTACCTAAAAACGCTGTGGAGTATATGAGACAACCATCTACGTGTAGACGCCACTGCTCTGGATCTACAGGAAGCACTTTTTCTAAGGCACTGTGGAGGAAAGTCAGTCCGGAAGTTGGTGGAAAACACCAAGTATTTCCGGTATCTAGAACAATTTGAGCGACATTTTCATTGAGTTTTAGTTTTTCTCCAGTACAAGCAAATATGTTGCCATCAGCGTCAGTGACATCTAAATGATGTAAGACGCCTACGACATCACTTGTGCTAAACGCCTCAACAACTAGCTGCAATTTGTCAGGTTTCCAGAAGTCATCTGCATCTAGAAAGGCAACGATGTCTCCAGTCGTTGCTTCAAACCCGCTGTTAAAAGCAGCAGCCTGTCCTTGGTTTGACTGAAAGAGAGCCTTAATTTTCTGCGGCGATTTTCGCTGGAGTTGCCTAATAACTTCATAGCTATTGTCTGTAGAACCATCATCTACGATAACTATCTCTACATTTTGATATGTCTGTGCCAAAACAGAATCAACTGCTTCTTTAAGGTACTTTGCGTAGTTGTAATTTGCAATCAGAATCGATATTTTCATCATCTTTTTTTGCAACTTTCGGTGATTAAGTTACTTCAAAACTTGTGTGCAAAAGAATAAAAGCCGCACATTTAGCCGCCAGGGCTAATGTATCTATTAGCCCTGGATGTAAAATTTAGATACGCAAGAGAAAAAATGTGACAAGCAATTCACCCTGATATTGCTTTAATCGCTGAAAGCCAGAAGCGAGCAAAGTAAAACTAAGGGCAAAAGCCACAGATGAGATATCTAAAAAATAACCAAAACTTGTTAGGGATGTACTCTTAAGAAGTAGCCCTGCCGCCGGATTGACAAATTCAAAAAGCTTGAGAAAATTCCACTTTCTCAATTTAGAGTGTCACGCTTCTGCCAAATTCAACAAGACATAGTTCCTTAAAATAGAAAGCCCATACCTAAGTAGCTAAGATGATTGGCAATCCTTACAAAAATCAGGTGAATCACTATTAAGCTTGCTCTGATTCTTCATAACCAGAATCCAGGATAATTCAGTCGTGTGACAGCCAATGAGTGTGTAGCTTTTATGTAAACGCAGCTTTGGTAGTTCTCTCGTTCGCGTGTATAGTCTAGATACTATCTCTTTTCTGAGCAAGAGACAGTGTCTTTAAAGATGCTATTCCCTAGCAGAGTCAGGGAAGAAGAAAGTTCAAGCTGAAATTTTGTCATTAGACTCACTTACTTGAATAGGTAAACATTGATGGTAGATTTCCCTAGGTAGTGAGATTTGCTCTTTACCTGAAACGCGATCACACCCTTTAAAATGACAGCAGGCGATCGCTCAGACTGTTTCGTCCATATGTACTAAAAAGCACCAATGGCGATGATGAAAACATTTTAACTGCTTTCATTTTTTAGGTGCTAGAAACATTCTTAGTAATTATTCGGAGAACGCACTAACATAATTTTTACTTCTATAAGAAGCGGAGATCAACTACTTTTACCTAATCTTTATAAAACTTTTACCTTAATCTACTTGGTTCAGTAATATTTAACACGAATAAAATCTATATGTAATACGAGTTACAACTCAAAACTCAGTTTTATTTTTACGTAAAGATATTGTAAAACAATTGCTTAGCAGCGATATTTTTTTACTTTTGTAACTCTTGAGAAGCAGGATGCAGAGCATCCATTCTTCATACTTTAGGCTTGAGATAATAGGGATATTTGGACTGAAAAGTCTACGCGAATCTCCGCTCTCTGCGCTCTCTTTGAGAGTGTCAACAGCTATATGTATGTAACTAGAGAGAGAGTATAGTTCAGTTAACCCGACTTGGGCAAAAGAGCGTAAGTCGTTCAGATCTTTACTGCTAACTGAACTATATTGCATTAAGTAAGGGGGCGTGAATAAACATAAATAAACAAAACACGTAGGTACACACTTTACTTGCCCTACGTGTTTTTTCAATTATCTCTATCCTAATTTTCTGATTAATAGGATGTTACCCAGTTACCAACCTTCACTGTTTGCCGAAGATTTAAGTCTTAGTCGAGCTTCTCTTTTACATTATCTTTCACGTCTTCAACACCGTGACGAACTTGGCTTTCGGCTTGCTTTGCTTTTCCTGCTGCTTTATCTTCAGGATCGCCAGTTATATTTCCCAATGCTTCTTGAGCTTTACCTTCGATGTTTTTACCAATAGCTTTAGCACGATCTTCTGTACTCATTTTATCCTCCTGATTGGCTATATTACTTATCTCAAAGTAATTTATCAAGTGTGAATGTTTTTCAAATCACCTTATTAACTTATCCTAAGGTTTTTCCTGTAGCCTTCTGCCACAAGGAATATTAATGGTCTATGCTAAAAGATAGATTACAATCAGAAACTTTTATATTTTAGAGAAATCGGGTATTATGTCTAAACTATTTAGTTTTATTTGTTTGTAGATAATTTAGTTGTGATTGTTCAACTAAAATAATAAAGTCTTGTAAAAGAAGACTATAAGGTATATTAGGTAAATAAACTGATAAGAATTTAGTGATCGTGCAGTCAATGCTCAGCTATCAACAGAATTGTGTAAATCTGTAGACAAACAGCCTCACCCTCACAAGTAATGGAGGAGGAAAGGTGCCCTCTAAATGCTTTAAAGCTATTCGAGGGGGTAATCCTGAGTCAATTGTGGCAAAGGAGAATCTGGGTGTTTCAACAGGTGCAACATAGAAGTACGGCAGCTAAGTAACTAAGTGCTAATACGTAGTGTAGGCGGAAATGATATTTGCTAGCATCTCTAGAGGGGATTTTCATTCTAAACAGTATGACAGAATTGTGTCTTCAAGCACCCTTTCAACCAACAGGCGATCAGCCACGAGCGATCACCCAACTTGTTGCTAGTATTCAAGCAAACAATCGCTATCAAACTTTACTAGGAGCGACGGGAACAGGAAAAACTTTTTCCATAGCCTCAGTTATTGAAAAAGTGGGGAAACCAACCCTAGTTCTAGCGCATAACAAAACTCTCGCCGCTCAACTTTGCAATGAGTTGCGTGAATTCTTTCCTAACAACGCAGTTGAGTATTTCATCAGCTACTACGATTACTATCAACCAGAAGCGTATATTCCTGTCAGCGATACATATATAGAAAAAACCGCTTCGATCAACGATGAGATTGATATGCTACGTCACTCGGCGACGCGATCGCTATTTGAACGCCGTGATGTTATAGTTGTTGCTTCTATTAGCTGTATCTACGGTTTAGGAATGCCGCAGGAATACCTAAACGCCGCTATTCCTTTGCAAGTAGGGATGTCCGTGAATCAACGCGAGATGTTACGAGATTTAGCATCAGTACAATACAGCCGCAATGACATAGAGATGGGGCGGGGACGTTTTCGCGTCCGGGGAGATGTGTTGGAAATTGGTCCGGCGTATGAAGACCGCATTATTCGCGTAGAATTCTTTGGTGATGAAATTGACGCTGTCCGTTACGTAGATCCAGTGACTGGTGAAATTATTAAGAGTGTAGAAGCTGTGAATATCTATCCAGCACGTCACTTTGTTACGCCAGAGGACAGACTAGAAGTTGCTTGTAACGACATTGAAGCAGAATTAAAAGAGCGCAAAGCACAATTAGAGTCAGATGGAAAATTGCTGGAAGCACAGCGTATAGATCAGCGCACACGTTATGACTTAGAAATGTTGCGGGAAGTTGGTTACTGTAATGGTGTGGAAAACTATTCCCGTCACTTAGCAGGACGCCTTGCAGGGGCACCGCCAGAGTGTTTGATTGATTATTTTCCTAAAGATTGGCTGCTTGTGATCGATGAATCTCACGTTACCGTACCGCAAATTCGCGGCATGTACAACGGTGACCAAGCAAGAAAACGAGTTTTGATCGATCATGGGTTCCGTCTTCCGAGTGCGGCTGATAACCGTCCTTTAAAGGCAGAAGAATTCTGGGAAAAGGTAAATCAATGTATTTTTGTGTCAGCTACACCAGGAGATTGGGAATTACAAATTTCTGAAAATCATGTGGCAGAACAAATTATTCGACCAACAGGAGTGATCGATCCAGAAATCATGGTACGTCCTACCGAAGGGCAAATTGATGATTTGTTAGGTGAAATTAAAGACAGAGTCGATCTCCAAGAACGAGTGTTGATTACAACACTCACTAAGCGCATGGCGGAAGATTTGACCGAGTATCTGGAAGACAATAGTATTCGAGTCAGATATTTACACTCGGAAATTAATTCCATCCAGCGAATTGAGATTTTGCAGGATTTGCGCGATGGGAAGTTTGATGTGTTAGTAGGCGTGAACTTGTTACGGGAGGGATTAGATTTACCAGAAGTTTCTCTTGTGGCGATTATGGATGCCGATAAAGAGGGGTTTTTGCGTGCAGAACGTTCCCTAATCCAAACTATTGGTAGAGCTGCACGTCACATCCGAGGACAAGCAATTATGTATGCTGATCGTCTTACCGATAGCATGATCAAAGCTATTGATGAAACAGATAGACGTCGTGGTATCCAAACAGCATATAACCGGATGCATGGCATTACACCTCAACCTGTTGTGAAGAAAAAATCTAGTAATGCCATTCTGTCATTCCTAGAAGTGTCGCGACGGTTAAATGCAACTGAGTTAGAAATAGTCGATCAACATTTAGGTGAGTTACCGTTAGAAGACATTCCCGATTTGATTACGCGGTTGGAAGCGCAAATGAAAGAAGCTGCGAAGAAATTGGAGTTTGAAGAGGCGGCGAAGTTGCGCGATCACATCAAGCAGTTGCGTGATAAGTTGGTGGGACGTTAGCGTGCAATACAGTAGAGACGTGACGTATAACGTCTCTACATAGTTTAAATGTCTTCATTGCAGCTGTTCTAGATCAATTCCCCTTTCTTGCAGTCGGGCTAACAAATCTTGATAGCGCTGTTGTTCTTCTTGAAGTTGTAAAAGTGCGGCTTCCTTCTGTTGACGCTCCTGCTCAGCACGTTGACGCTCCTGTTCTCGTAATTGATCCAATTCCACAAAAGTGAGAAATTTCTGTCCATCAGGACGATAAATTTCCAACTTGTCGGGTGTAAGTTCAAACCGTACTCCCAAACGGGGACTTACCCAACCATTCATTTGTTCTATGACTTCTAAATCCTCTCCTGAGCGTAGTAATCCAGTCAACTCTACTAAATTTGGATCGTAGATGTAATATTCTTCCACTCCATAACGTTGATAAAACAGTAGTTTATTGGCCATTTCTTTGGTAGTGTTGCTGGAAGATAAGATTTCAAATACAACCTGTGGCGCAATATTGTTTTCCTCCCACTGCTTGTAAGAACGCCTGTCTCCTTTTGGTATGCCAAAAACAACCATTGCATCAGGCGCAAGACATTTGTTACTTTTCTCAACTGGATACCAAAGTAGATCGCCTGCAATAAATACCTCAGCAATGGCAGCAAACAATATTTCTAAATTTTCTTTTACCGTGACAATCCAGCGAAATTGTATGGTGTTATCTGCCATTGGTTTGCCGTCGCTTTCAGGGTAGATAATATCATACTCTGTGTCAGATGTTACAGGGGTTAGTTGTTGTACCATCATTGCCTCCAATATTGGGATAATTAACCGTTAATTACTCCGAGCGGTGCCTTTATATTACTGTTTGGGCAGAGGTGGAAAGGGAGAAAGGGTTAGTTTGATTTATTTATGCTTTTCTGCTTACTCGTAGCTCAGGTGATCTCATGGGGGTAAAAATTGTATTGTATAGTGCTTATGTACTATCTGCTAGGAATGGATGGTTACATGTTGCAAAAATTTTCAGTGCTGTTTGACTGACACTCAACTGTTTGGCACCAGTAGCATTTCTCGTTAAGACAACGACAGAAATGCGTCGAGGGCAGTCAGAGGAAAATTTTATGTTCTTGACAATACACAAATTGTAAGATGATAATAAATAAGTAAGCACTCACT
>JAQYWP010000295.1 GCA_029379285.1 Rhizonema sp. PD38 | reverse complement strand
GGGGAGGATTCACCCCGATACACAGTAGATTTTAGTACTTGTTACTAAATTTTACCGGGTTAAATGGTATCCGTTAGAAGGAAAAGTTGCGATCGTTACAGGTGGTTCGGGTGGCATTGGTTCTGCTATCTATGAACGGCTTTCTGAAGATGGTGTAATTTACTGAAGGTATTGCAATGAATATCAGTTTTATTGGAATAGGTAGCATGGGTGCCGCGATGGTGCCTAATCTGGTTAAAGCAGGGCACCAAGTGAGCGTGTGGAACCGTAATCCGGACGCTGCCAAAGCCCTTGAAGGCGTGACGGTTCTTTCGTCACCCGCAGCCGCGTTTGAGAACGACGCGGTCATGACCATGCTCTCCAACGACACGGCTGTACACAATGTTATCATTGACTCAGGGGCACTGGCTTCCGCGAGCAAAGACTGCGTCCACGTCATGATGGCGACAATTTCGCCTTCACTCTGCGAAGAACTACAGGAACTGCACCGCAGTGCGGGAATTGCTTATGTGGCTGCACCAGTGTTCGGCGTCCCTGCCGTAGCCGCCAAAGGAGAGTTGAACATCATGGCAGCAGGACCTGCTGACGCGGTTGCAACCGTCCAGCCACTCTTTGATGCACTGGGGCAGAAGACGTGGTATCTCGGTGATGATCCCACGCACGCCAACGTGGCCAAGATCGCCGGTAACCTGATGATCACCCTAGCCATTGAGGCAATGGGCGAAGCTACGGCTCTGACAGAAAGCTATGGTTTGAAGGCGAGTGATTTCCTCGATGTCGTCACCAACACTATATTCGCGAGCCCGAGCTACAAACGCTACGGCGGCAACATCGCCAACAACAACTACGAACCGGGGTTCAAGCTGACCTTGGGTCTCAAGGATGTTAACTTGGCGCTTGATGCAGCTAAAGCGAAGCACGCCGTTCTGCCTGCGGCAGAGATCGTGCGCGAGAACCTGAACAAAGCGGTTGACCAGGGGCTGGGAGATAAGGACTGGTCCGCTCTGGCCAAGGTGACACGTCGTCGGGCGGGCTTGGAGGAAGGAGCGGCTTAGTCCACAGAGATGCTGCAATATCTCCGCGACTTTCGAGCGCGAAGGAGGAGGTAATGCTGTTGTCTGTGCCGCGAATGCAAATATTTATCGACGCATTCAGATCAGCTTGAATCACGTCCCCCGTATAACAATTAGGATAGGTCGGCAGTAAACGCCTTCAAAGCGCTTACCGCCGTGAATTGATTATTCTCGTTTGACCAAAGAAAGGCAGAGGGCAGAGGGCAGCTATGCTGAAGGTAAGAAATTTTTAAAAAGCTATCTGCCACAGGGTTTCAAGCCCCTAAATTTATTTATGCAACGCGTGAAAACATGTATTTTGAGATGCATAGCACAAAACATACTACGTCCATGTTTCAAGCACCTAAATGAGCGTTATGGGGATTTCCTTCTGCCCTCAGCATAGCAGCATAGCTGCCTTGCCGCCCTTGGCGGCGTGACACTCTCCGCTCCTTTAGGACGGAGATTCTTAAGACTTTTCAGCCTTAATATCCTGATTGCTCAGGAAGCTCGGGCTCAACACGTTTGCCTTTAAAAGGCGTATTATTGAAATTTACTATGCCAATAATGCCGATACCCCCCATATCCACTTTGAAAATAGCGAAATCAAATACATCAACTTACCAGCAGACATAGGGCAATCCCAGGTAATTCAAGTTTGAGTAGATGGGGAATGCTCCTATGTCGAAGTGGAAGGACAAAGTAACGAAGAAGGACCGTATTCAGAGCAGTTATCTTGTTACACTTTAATTACTGAAAGTGACCGAACAAGGCAAAAGTTAAAAGTAAAAAGGCACTCATAAAGAAAAAGAAAATCGGTTTGAAGCCCCTAAATTTATTTATGGAAAACAAAAAAATATTTTTTTTCGAGACACATAATGCGATAAAAAAAGGCGTCCACTTCAAATCCACGCCAGTTGCTTTCCGACGCAATGCGACAGGAACGCACTGGCTCCCTAATTTTAATTATGGGGATTCTCTTTTTACTTTTTACTTTTTACTTTTTAAAGTTGCTCCTTCCGCAATTTGCCATCAATATTGGCAAATAGAGATCTCTTGCCTCAATCCCGGATGTTACGCGTTGAAAGGGTATTAAGATAATGATAGACGCGAGGCGTTGAGCGCTCACGCTATTTTTTCAACTTGATTGATCGTTAAGATTGCGGTAAGATAAATCGCTGAAGGACTAACTCTGGGTTATCTAAAAAAGGATTAATTTGGTTGAAATCATAAATACCATTTGAGACGTCTCCAATATACTGACGCAGCAAAACCTTACAAGGAACTGGAGGTTCAAGCTTTACTTTCTCTGGATTCCAGGGGCCAATTTGGGGTTTACTGTCATAATTTGCAACCCAAAGACCGTGACAGTGGGCACCTTCTTTGATTGCGGCGCTTAAATTTCTTAAAGTTGTCTGATCTGAGCCATTCAGGTAGACCGAAGGAAGCAACTTCACTTTATTACTGGCTTGAACAACAGCCTCTGACCACCCTTTGTAAAACTCTTTAGATAAGGAGGGTTGAGGGTCAAATCCCTCAACATCAAGAAAGATATAGAAACCATCTCCCTGTGAAGCAAGGTAATCTTCGCCGAAAGTGTTTAAAACGTCATTTGCATGGCTAGTACCTATTTCCACTCCATTTCGGTGTGTGCCACCAACTTCATTGGTTTGTCTAGAAATTGGTAGAACTCGAATTCCAGCATTATGCAATGGTTTATTTTCTTGCTGATGAAGGTATTCTCCATTTTTTGTATTGCCTTGGAAATATCGTCCCCAAAAACGGGGAGATGTTCTCATGAGTTCGGCTGCTTTTTGAATCATGCTCTTTTCTACATTGACCAAGGTGTCAGCACCACCAATTCCAGTTAAACTCAATGAACTTGGCCACTCAGCAAGCCATCCAAATAATTTTGGATGATTATCCAGGGCTGTCCACATCTGAACACCAACAACGCCATCGACTATCAAACCGAGATCAATCTGAAATTGTTTTACTTGTGCCAGTGTTTGAGGACCAAAATTTCCATCAAGGTCTAATGGCCCATAGCCGCAACCATTTAATGCATCTTGAAGAAAGACAGTCCAGTCCCCAAAGCTGTCAAGTTTCAGGACTGGGCGTTTATCTGGAGAGGGCTTGTCTACATTGTTTATTTGTGCACTCACTTCAATTAATTTGCTCTCACTAACCATGTGATTACTCCTTTTAAATTTGTAAAATGGATGAATGATTTTTTAGACTCAGTAAAATCAGAACTTCTGATTCTACTTCCTGTTCAACAGAAAAGAAATCTTCAGGTGTTTTTTTTCATTGGGACTGCTTTCTTAACAGAAATTTTCTCAAATGAATACATCTAAAAAGGTCTGACTGATAGTTTGAAAAAATCCCAAATCATAATGAAATTCCATCATTTTTCCCACATAATCTGCACATCTGCAATCTATACGCTTAAATTTCCTCTTGGTTTTGTTTTTGTTGAAGAAATGGTTTAGCTTGAAAGCTAACTCAAAGGTATTCAGCCGATATTCGGATAGTGTTGGCGAAAGTGCTATAAACATAGAAGATTAGCTTGGTTTAACCTTCTGTATTCTTAGTAGATGTCAACCAAATCAACTTATGCAGGACAAATGGCCATCAAGAGCCGAGATGCGCGACGTGAAAGTTGTGCGTAGACAAGGACTTTTACGCCAATAGAGGCTTTTATGTGAAATGTCATATTTTTGAGAATCGGAAACCCGCAGAATGACGTTAAGGCACGAGCATAGCGCAGACATTCTCACAAATGGTCATTTGTGAGAATGTTTAAGGAGCCGCGCACCTCGCTTTTAGCTGTCAGATAAAATCTGACGATTACCGAAATGGTGTTACCAGTAGATGTATAATTGCTAGGAATGAAATTTTTGTAAAGTGTGTTGGGAGAAGCTTTCCCCGCTGAACTTTACTTCAGTACTATTTGTTTTGACTCTTAATCAATGTTAATGAGGAGTATTTTTTTATGGCGAATGCTAGTTTACCGGTTCTGCAAAAAGGAGCCACTGGTTCTACGGTAGTTCTTTTACAGACCTTTCTACAGATTAAAGGCTTTGGAACAAGCACAGACCCAACTCTCCAACTTCATGTGGATGGGACTTTTGGTGATATTACAGATTCTGTTGTTCGCCAGTTCCAAAAACACGCACATTTAAATACAGATGGGATTGTAGCGGAGAAAACCTGGAAAGCGTTTGTTTCTTAAGGAAGACCGTAAAAAGTAAAAAGTAAAAAGTAAAAAGAGAATCCCCATAATTAAAATTAGGGAGCCAGTGCGTTCCTGTCGCATTGCGTCGGAAAGCAACTGGCGTGGATTTGAAGTGGACGCCTTTTTTTATCGCATTATGTGTCTCGAAAAAAAATATTTTTTTGTTTTCCATAAATAAATTTAGGGGCTTCAAACCGATTTTCTTTTTCTTTATGAGTGCCTTTTAACCCTCCGGGTTGACGCTCGTTCCTCGAAGATCGCTGACGCTCGTTCGCATGATTGCGTCTCCCCTTGGGAGAAGACTCGCTAACGCTGCGAAGATCGCTAACGCCAGTCGCTCATGGGTAGCCAGTACTAAAGGAGGGTTTCCCGACCTAGGGCTCTGGCGTTCGAAACCCCCATGAGCGCGCTGGCTCACTTTTAACTTTTGCCTTGTGCGGTCATGGGACGCATAGGCTGCGCGGGAACAGGTGTTTCACTTCAGTCCGGCAATACCTTAACCACCGTCCCATCCTTGTGCATTCTCGCGGTAATAATCGTTTCGTTCATATTTTTCTGCCTGTTCAGAAAGCGGCAATCTGTGAACAGTAAACGGAATAATGAGGATGACTCTTATTTATTCCGTTTTACTGCTACTGTACTACACCTCAGGGAAATGCTTGTAAATTTTAGTTAAACTACAAGAAAGTTCAACGCACCAACTAAAAACACCAAGCCAATCCACACTACAGAACCAGCCCAAAGGAACTTTTTGGATTGATCCCAATTTTGTGGAGTTGCATAAGCCACTGGAACGCCTACTATCATGATAAAAGATAGGGCGACCAAAGCTGTCAAAGAGAGTTGGAATATAATAGTCATTTTTTCTTCTCCCAAAACAACAAAATGCTAAAGATAGAATATCGTACAAGGCAAAGCTTATTGGTTCTACTTATTTGTAAGGTATCAGAATTTTCTACATTTTAGTCCAAAATATCGATCTCTATCTCCTAATCTGCTGTACGGGCGGGTTTAACAAGACATGAGCCTTGACTCGCAGGTTATCGCCACTGAAACTCGCTCCTACTCAGAATATAATGTCTGTCAAGTCAAAAGGAAAGGCATGACGGCAGTCGGCAGAGTTTAAAGTATAATAAAATACAATATTTGCTGGAACACTTATTGATTTAAGACCACCAACCTTCACTCTGGTGGGGGCACAGAGCCGATTTGGGCAAGTTAGGGAAAAGAATAAAGGTATAAACTGAGACAAGAAATCCATCTTTCCTTCTGCCCTCTGCCCCACGATGCGGTTCAGTTAGAGCTATAAACCTGATTTCAAGGTAGTGGTTTGTCCCATTAATTGTGATGGGTTTGTAGTGAGCGATTTATCGCTCAGTTTTAAGCACTAAAGTACTTACTACGAACTTTTATTACCCTTTAGAACTAATGAAACGCACCACTAGGTTGGGGAGCCAGCGCTGTGGGGGCTCATACCGTTTCACTTTAAAGTTGATACATTTAGGCTTGCAGGGGATGCAGTTCTTGAGCAAGGGGAGCAGTTCTTGAGCGAATTGTATCAAGATTTTCGTGAAATGGTATCACGCCTGCTTTTGACGGCGACTGCGGTTTGATGAACCTCACCCAACATTGCCGCAGTTTTTTGGGTAGAGCGATCGCTCTAACGCCACTTGGCTCAAGTCGGGAAATACGCCCACCGCAAGTTGCTCTCCAACCTACAATTATCCTTAACTGAACTGTATTGCTTTATGGATTTGATTCTTTGTCATACAACTGCGGATTTTGACGCACTAGGGGCGGCAGTAGGGCTAACGCGCTTGCTACCTGGAAGTAAGATTGTACTACCTAGCGGAGCTCATCCGGCTGTTAAGGATTTTTTAGCATTATACCGCGATGAGTACTCGCTGATGGAACGGCGTTCGGTGAATGCGGAAAATATTCGTTCTCTGGCTGTAGTCGATATGCAACAACGCGATCGCCTGGGAAAAGCTGCTGAATGGTTAGATTTACCCAATCTAAAAGACATTATACTTTATGATCATCATTTAGAGCAAGATGGAGATATTCCCGCGACTCAAGTACATATTTCATCTGTAGGAGCAACGACAACTCTCATCGTCGAGCAATTGCAACAGCAGAAAATTTCCTTGACGAACGCAGAAGCAACGGTGATGGCTTTGGGTATCCACGTTGATACTGGTTCTCTCACCTTTGAGGGTGCGACACCACGGGATGCGCTTGCCTTGGCTTGGTTGATGCAACAAGGGGCAAGTTTAACTGTCATTACCCAGTATCTCGATCCTGGTTTGTCTCCTCAACTACAGCAGCTATTAAGCGAGGCGCTACAAAACTTACAGTCTATCAATATACATGGATATACGGTTGCTTGGATTAAGTTGAAAACAGAAAATTTTGTGCCAGGATTGTCAAGTCTTGCGGCACGGCTGATGGAGTTGACCGAAATTGATGCTTTACTGCTCCTGTGTGAAAATTCTGTGGGCGATACCTCACGCTTGACAGTAATTGGGCGATCGCAAATTAAGAGTATCGATTTTAACCAATTATTTCATCCACTAGGCGGAGGCGGTCATTCTCAAGCAGCTTCTTTGAGTTTACGAGGAGTCGATGCTGAAGAAATATTACAGCAACTCCTAGAAGGTCTAAAAGCCCAAATTCCCGATCCGCTTATTGCTCAAGATTTAATGTCTTCTCCAGTCCGCACAATCCGTCAAGAAACTACAATTGATGAAGCACGGCGAACTTTGTTGCGCTACAGACACTCTGGTTTATGTGTCGTCGATGAGTGCGGGCAACTGGTAGGTATTATTTCTCGTCGAGATATTGATACTGCTTTGCATCACGGCTTCGGTCATGCGCCTGTCAAAGGCTACATGACAACTAATATCAAGACAATTACTCCTGATACCATTTTACCAGAAATTGAGTCGCTGATGGTGACACACGATATTGGTCGCCTGCCAGTTTTAGAGAATAACCAGTTGCTGGGAATTGTTACCCGTACTGATGTGTTGCGGGAATTACATCAAATTAGGGGGGAAGAGAGAGGAAGAGGGGTTGAGAGGGAGAGCCAGTTTCCGACATTGAATGAATTGCGATCGCGCCTTGCACCTCAATTATGGGAATTGCTGACACTGGCATCGCTTGAGGCGGAAAAACGAGGTTGGCATTTGTATCTCGTTGGTGGAGGAGTGCGTGACTTACTCCTAGCTGAAGGCACTGGCGGCTTGATGATTCAAGATCTTGACTTAGTGGTTGATGGCTTTCACAAAACTGCGGATGTCTGTGCTGGTGTGGAACTAGCAAAGGCACTTCAGCTTCTTTATCCAGAAGCACGCTTGGAAATTCACGGAGCCTTTCAAACTGCGGCTTTGCTGTGGCACAATGATCCAAAATTAGAATCTTTGTGGGTTGATATTGCCACTGCGAGAACGGAATTCTATCCTTACCCGGCAGCAAATCCAGAAGTCGAAGCGAGTTCCATTCGTCAAGATTTGTATCGAAGAGATTTTACCATCAATGCTATGGCATTGCGGCTGACACCTCCCCGTCCCGGAACATTACTCGATTTCTTTGGTGGGTTGCTTGATTTACGAGCAAAGCAAATTCGAGTGTTACATGCCAACAGCTTTATCGAAGATCCTACCCGTATTTATCGTGGTGTCCGCTTTGCGGTGCGATTAGGGTTTCAATTAGAAGCCCAAACAGAAAGCTACATCCGCTATGCTATCAACAGTGGTGTTTACGATCGCACAGCAAGAGAAAACAGTAAAACACCTGCACTGCAAACCCGACTCAAAGCAGAATTGAAACACATTCTAGAAGTCCCTTATTGGAAAGCTGCCCTACAATTACTCGATAACTTAGAAGCATTGCAGTGCATTCATCCTACTCTTAAACTTGATGGAAAACTCCTCCGGCAATTACATCTTTTAGAACGTTGTCTGCGGCGATTTGATACTCAGCCAACCCTTATCCACTGGCAAATGCGCTTAGAAGCTTTAATCGCCCATCTAGCACCAGAATATCGGGCAGATGTGGCAAGAAATCTGCAATTGTCAGAAGATAGTATAATTAGGTTGGAATCGCTGGCACAAAATTTAGATAATGTCAAGAACCTCACCCCCAGCCCCTCTCCGCAAGCGGAGAGGGGGGTTGGAAGTAAGATGAGTGTAGAGGAAATTCGTCCTAGCCAAGTTGTGCAGTTGCTGCGGCAGTACGAATTGCCCATGCTGATTTTGATTGCTGTGCAAAGTTCGCGAGCAATTCGGCATCAGATTTGGCAATATTTAACAGTATGCTCAAGAGTACAGCCTCTCCTCAATGGCAATGACTTAAGGAAACTGGGGTACAAACCAGGACCACAGTATAAATTAATGCTAGACGATATCTTGGCTGCTACTTTGGATGGAGTGATGAGCGATCGCACCTCAGCCCAGGAGTTTTTAGCAAAACATTATCCCATATAGCGATCTGTGGAGGAGGAAGTCCCTCAGATTACGTCCTTGTCTAATCATCAGGTAAATTACTAGTGCAAGTCAGATCATGTCTGGTAGCGTAACAT
>JAQYWP010000294.1 GCA_029379285.1 Rhizonema sp. PD38 | reverse complement strand
AGATGTATCAATTCATTTAATTTCAAGATACATCTACTTCGGGGCTTCCAGACATCCCGATCTCTTTAGGTGAAACACACAGCAGACATTGCTGCTAATAAATTAATTCGCTTGCTCTCGAATCGCAACTCCAGTGCAAAGGAAGCAGCAAAAACGCTCATTCTTGCACTTTTGTGCATTGACAGCACAGTAGCTGTGGGTGAGAGAATAATACCGCAACAAGCGATAACACCAAAACTTGCATCTACTTGGAGAGTCATATGTCTAAAAATTTTTTGGTACGGAACTTTTTGAAAGCTGGTGGTAGTTTTTTTGCAAGTGCATCAATAGCAATAGGAACTTTGTGTCCTTTAGTCTTAACTTCTTCACGGGTTTTCGCTGATTCTACTTACACAAACGATATCCCCACCGATGCAGCTACTAAACTTCAGACTCTAACTAATCAAAGTATAGATCCTAAGACTATCGCCTTTACTCCTAATGGAGGATATGTAATTCTCTATGGAAAAAATGATTACAGTGCAAAAAATCTTCCACAAGATGCTATGGACAGACTTTCGATTTTAAAAAATCAAGGCTCGAGTATCAATACTATCGCGTTTACACCTACTGGAGAATGGATAATTATCTATAACTCCATTGGCGCTTACTGGAGCGCCAATTTTCCCCAAGACGTTATTGCTAAAATTCGAATTATAAACAAACAAATATTAAGGATTGTAAATGTTGCGTTTACACCTAATGGAGAGTGGGTAATTATCTATAACGATAGTAGTTTTTTTAAATCAGATAATTTTCCACAATCCGCTTATGATGAGCTAGTGGCTATAAATAAACAATACTATTCTATTCATAATATTGCGTTTACACCCGATGGTGGGTGGGTAATTATCTATGGTTTAGGACAAATGGCTTCTTGGAATAAAATTCCCAATTTGCTTATTGATAAAATTAAGACAGCACGTAATGCAAATTACAGATTAATTAATATTGCTTTTACCCCTAAAAATGGTTGGACTCTGCTTTATGGTTACTATGACGATGTTAGTTGGGTCACGAATGAGAGGTTAGAACGCTTATAAGTAAATTCAACTTCTCTGATACTGCTACTCTTTCAATTGATAGAAACTATATTTTCAGAGGAGCATTTGAATAGTATTAGCAAAAGTATTTCATATGGAACCCATACAAGCCATCGGAAGCATCCCAAATTTGTAAAAATATGGGAAGATTTCCATTTTATTCGCGATGGCTGTTCGCGAATAAAATGAGACTATACATCAACACTGTAATTCGAGAAAATTAATGAGGGAAAGAAAACAAGAAGCCAATGACATCATTGTCACTTAAGACAATCAATATTGTTTAAGGGAAAGCAGGAGAGATGCAAGCAGTGAACGTTCAAATCGTCCATTTTTCTGAGACTAAGGTGGCAGCTATAGAACACTGTGGGCCGCCGCATCTTGAATATGAGACTGTTCAAAAGCTCATTGAATGGCGGCTGGCAAATCGACTGCTTCCCGCTCGCCACCGTAGTTACGGAATTCATTACAACGATCCACGCAGTACACCGCCTGAGGAATATCGAGTGGACTTCTGCATCTCCGTGGAAAATGACATTCCGGCGAATCCGCAAGGCGTGGTGAACAAAACCATTCCAGGCGGTCGCTGTGCTGTGATGCGGCATTTGGGTTCGCGCCTCGAAGTATCAGCGGCACCCTACCTTTACGAGGTCTGGTTTCTCAATAGCGGGGAAGCGCTGAGAGACTTCCCGATCTTTTTTCACTACGTCAACGTCGGACCCCATATACAGGAGCACGAGATGATTACAGACGTGTATCTGCCATTGCGCTAACAGTTCTGAACACCATCTTGTTTCGCCAACGGTAGATGTCGTTGAAAAATCCGGCGTTGCATAGATGTGGGATAAATCATGTTAATACGGGTATTTTCTGATTGTCCTTTGCAGATCATAAGCATTGCAATGCTTGAGAGCCTATTTGCAAATAATCCTGGCGTAGGTTTTGGAACGGTCGGCTGAAGGCGTACAAAAAAAGGTGACCTCTAATTCATATTTAAGAAATTCACCAGCGCCAACTTGGTGTTTTTACTGGTGCATCCCATAGCCAGATCATCTCATCATCTAATTTCAGCAGGGTAATGGAGCAACCTTGCATTTCTAGAGATGTGATGTAAGGACCGATTAAATTTCGGACAATTTGCAATCCTTGCTGTTCGCAGATTTGGGCGAGTTTGCGGTAAACAATATACAGTTCCGAAACCGGAGTTCCACCCATACTATTGACGAAAGCTAATAAACGATCGCCTTTGGCAAATGGGAGATTTACAAGTTCTACATCTACCCATTCTCCTTTGTCTTCATCCCACTCGCGCAGTGTGCGACTGTATGCTGCATCCTCAATAAGCGAGCGCGTCAAAATTTCGGTAATCTCGTCTACTGACTTTATAGCTGTGCGTTCTATTCCTGGCTCGCCGTGGATACCGATACCTAATTCGATTTCGCGATCGCTCAATTCAAATGTCGGCGTTCCATTAGTAGGGACTGTACAAGATGTTAGAGCAATTCCCATACTCCGCCCATTCAAATTTACTCGACGGCATAAATTTGCAATCTGTAATAAATCATACCCTAAATCAGCCGCAGCACCACAAATT
Organism: Rhizonema sp. PD38; assembly: GCA_029379285.1. Classification (GTDB taxonomy): domain Bacteria; phylum Cyanobacteriota; class Cyanobacteriia; order Cyanobacteriales; family Nostocaceae; genus Rhizonema. Next base: position 6,197 of record JAQYWP010000294.1, on the reverse strand, counting down.
TTTTCCGCCAGTATTGTTGTTCCCACACCCCGGCGTCCTTGGGTATAAAGACTATCCTTAACTGCCACATCGTCATCAATCAAAATATTTAGCACTCGAATGCCCTCACTATAGGCTAACTCCGTTGCCATCTCAAAGTTCATGACATCGCCACTGTAATTCTTGACGATATAAAGAATACCAGAGCCTCCATCTACTTGCTTAGCTGCTTCTAGCATTTGATTAGGAGTAGGTGAAGTGAAAACCTCACCAGGACAAGCTGCATCTAGCATTCCTCTGCCCACAAAGCCAGCGTGCATTGGCTCATGTCCACTGCCACCACCAGAAATAATTGCTACTTTATTTTGTATAGGTGCATCGACTCGATAAACAAATGCGGGATCATAGTTCAGTTTAATTAAATTGGAATGAGCCGCCGCCATACCTTCTAGACTTTCCCGCACAAAGTCTTCAGGCTTGTTGATCAGCTTTTTCATAATCCGTGTTTGGTTAAAAGGGTTCTAAAACCCAGGTTATAGCGCAATTCGTTTCTATGCAATAGAGTCTAACCAACCTCACCAAATCGCGTTGTTTGTGATCACAGTTTCGTGTTATGTTCAATTTACTGGCAAGAGCAATGTATCCTCAATCTTTTGCCGTACTTCACGGCTTACGTAACGACTGCTATTAAGACAATCAACTAGTAGCTTGTTTGCATCGTAATGCTGCCGAAGCAATTTCTTTTGGGATTCGTTGAACTGCCAATCATGACCAATATTGCGGTGTTCAATCATCATGGTTCTAAGTTTTTCAGCTTCCTGCCACCAATGCATGTATGGAATGTTATCGACTTCATAGTGAAGAAGTTGGTATTCTAGTTCTTGAAGCGATCGCTGTAATTCGCCGTTATGGTCAAGGGTTACGGTGAGGTTGAGGATTTGAGAAAGTTCGCCAGAGAGTTGGCGAGAGAGGTTAAAGTCAGCGACTCGGATTTGGGTTCGGATTTGGGTTCGGGTTTGTGTTTGGGAGAGGTAGTGGGTTCGGGGGAGGTCGAGGGTTCGGAATAAGTCGAAGTCGAGTTTGAGGTCAAGGGAGACGATTTGGGAGAGGTTGATGTCGAGGGTTCGGGAGAGATCGATGTCGAGGGTGCGGGAGAGGTCGAGGGTTTGGGAGAGGTAGAGGTAGAAAGCACGAATGGCAGCAGGTTTATATGCTGCTTCTACAGATTCAGATTTTTGTTCAACCCAAGTAAGGATCTGCTGTAACTTTGTATCACTTGCTAATAAAGCATCAATGTGTTGTTTCATTAACGCCAATAAGACATCTGCTTTATTCGACAAACCAACTGTTAGTAAAAATACTTCCTGCCAACGTTTTTCAAAAATTTTACTAGCTAAAGTTTTCAGAGCATCTTCTTCTTCTCTAGAGTCATCAACAATCTTTCTAGCAGTAAAATACTCATGAAATGTGATGTGCGAAAACGAGTAAATGCTCCTAGCTCGTTCTACTAACAATCCATGATGTGCCTCTATGGACTTTAAAACTACTTCGCTATCTACTTGTAATGCATTAGGATCGGTTCTTGGTAAATTAAGACGAATGTAATCTTGAATATATCTCTCAATATCTGTCTGCCTAAAGAAATAATCACTGCGATCAAAGGTAGTCCAGGCAACTTCAGTAAGTAACTTTTCCTTATATTCAACTGTGTATACCTCATTTTGTACAATGCTATGTACAATTCCGCGTTCGGCATCCCAATATCTTAGTAGGATACGAATTGCCCTTTTATATAAATCTGCACGATCAGACGGAAAGTCACCTGAACCTTCAAATTCTAAACATAGTAATGTCAGCAGTAGGGGATTAGTAGCTAGTTCATTAATTCTATTGATTGATTGCAATTGTTGAATAAATTTTTCAGCTGTGTCTGGTTTTTGATTCTGAAACCAATTGGTTACAAATGTTTTTATCTGTTGCTTATCAAAATCAGCTAATTCAACTTCAGTAAATTTTTCAAATATCTCTTCTCGTGCCGCAATTCGACAAGTAATGATGAACTTATTTGTGCGATATCTTTCGGAAAATTCCTTTATGTGATTTATAACTTTGCTACTATTTTCTTCTTTTACCTCATCTAATCCATCCAATAAAAGTAGAAATCTACCTGATTCTAACAGTTGAATTAATTGAGTATTTGTGATTAGATTATTACCTAACTGTTGGACAATAAATTCGGGCAATTCTAGCTGATGGCAAATTTCCGAAAATTGCTTGAGAGTAATAAAAAAAGGAATTCTGTTTTCTTGAGAGCTATTAATGCACTGGAGAGCTAAATGCTTCAAAAAAGTTGTTTTACCAGCGCCGGGTTTACCCAAAATCATTAATTTGGAATGACGTTTCACTGCTTCTAATCCTGAAATACGCTCTTCAGTGACCTGACCTAACCCAAAGCGGTCAAATTCCTCTGGATTACAGTTTTGCAGTAGGTTAGGAATATCTAGTCCTTTACGTCCAGTTATTTTCTCCAAAATATTGACATCAGTGTATATGTCACCTAGCCCAATAGGCTGAGTCATATCCAGCACCCGCATTGTACCGCAGCGCTCTCGAATGTAAGATTTTACCTTTTCACGTACTTCCTTGGTCAGGGCATCTATATTAATGCTGCTGTCCTGCTCTTCTGGAGTTGGCTTAGGTGAAGAATTATTTGATGCATGGACTGAGTTAGATAAATCTGTTAAACCAGCGATCGCCTCCCACTGCGATTCGAGCGTCAGCGCTTTACAGATTTCCTTAAACTTATCAACCTGAATTTCTTTATTATTAAAAAACTTCTGGATAGTGCTGCGACCCACTAAACCTTTTAGCTCGTTTGCAAGGCTTAACTGTGTCCCACCCAATCTCATTAAAGCGTTCTGGGCTAGCGTTAAACCTTGGGGAGTCGCTTTAACAGTTAGTCTCATACTCATGCTTTGTAGCTAAGGGTTTATGGACTATCGTACACAATCACTTGCCAACCATAGGGCAATCACAAAATAATTTTAAACAAACGATTGTGCAGTCAAAGTTTGGGGAATTTGGCTGGATGCTTAAGGTACAGACCCAGTTACTCCAAACTATTATGAACTACAAGTTGAGAAAGCCCAATTCCAAATCTGCCCTAGAATTAAGCATCGCCCAAGAACGCCTACGTCAAGCACGTCATAGCTTTAACTTGGCATTCATTGCCACTGCCGCTTCTACTTTCATCAGCCTAAGTGGCGCTGGGTTGTTGCTTTCAGGGAAAGCAAGTGAAGGCGCAGTAACAGCTACTGGTGGAATAGTTGCAAGTGTGCGATGTGTTCAACTCGCCAAGGACTGCAATGATAGGCTTGACAAGATTTTAGCCGAACTTGAGGATGAAGATTGAGGTGGGAGGTGTGTAGACGCTCTTCCTCACTGGTGACGAGACTGTGCGATCGCCTGATTGTCTTGTATATCAATAAACTTATCCTCAACTTTTTCATACAAAGCCTCTATATTTTGCCTGCCATTTAGGGATAGCTATAATTCTTTGTTTGAAAATTAGTTACAAACGCAATGTAGAACCGGATGAACCTGTCGCGACTCAAGTTTATGAAGCACTGTCACAACAGCATAATGTCTTTATTGATCACAGGTTATTAATAGGCACACGCTGGGTAGAATCCATTGAAACGGAATTGAAAAGTGCGGATTTTCTGATTGTGTTCTTGTCAAAGCAGTCTGTAAATAGCGAGATGGTGCAGTGGGAAGTCTCCCGCGCTCTTGAATTAGCACGAAATCAAGGCGGAAAACCCGTGATTCTCCCAGTGCGTTTAGCAGATACAGAAGCTTTTCCCCATCCCTTGAGCATCTACTTGAACCAGATCAACTGGGCGTTTTGGCAGAGTGTAGAGGATACGCCGCGTCTCATAGAAGAGTTAAGGCAAGCAATTGATGGTGGTTCTTTGAGCATTAACCTTGAAGCTAAAACTCATTTACTCCAAACTCGTGAACCATCACCGTTACCTCCACCATCTCCTTTTGCTCAGCCTGTGGTGTTAGAAATGCCATCCGGGACGATGAAACCGGAATCGGCATTTTATGTGGAACGCAACGCGGACGCAATTGCATTATCGACAATTGTACAGCAGGGTGTGACGATTCCCATCAAAGGACCGAGGCAAGTTGGCAAAAGTTCATTATTAATGCGGATAATTCAAGCGGCTCGTAATGCGGGTAAACGAGTTGCTTATCTTGATTTTCAACAGTTGAACACAGCAGTACTAAAGGATGAGGAACTGTTCTTCCGTCAATTCTGTTGTTGGATCAGCGATGTGCTGGAACTGGAAGATAAAGTGGACGAGTATTTTCGTCTCAATATAACGACAATTCAGCGTTGCGATCGCTACTTACAACGCCATATTTTAAAAGGATTAGGACAGCCATTGGTGTTGGCAATGGATGAAGTGGATCGAGTTTTTGATACCAATTTCCGCAATGACTTCTTCGGGATGTTGCGTAGCTGGCATAATAGCCGTGCCATTTATCCGAGTTTAGACAAATTGGATCTAGTGCTTGTCACATCTACCGAACCTTATCAGTTAATTGATGACTTGAACCAATCCCCCTTTAATGTTGGGCAAATCATTGAGCTAGAAGATTTTACGCCCGCACTCGTTGCGGATCTCAATCGTCGTCATAATTCACCCATAGATGATAACTTGCTTCAACAATTAATTCGCTTACTTGGCGGGCATCCTTTCCTAGTGCGGAAAGCAATGTACTTAGTTGCCAGTAAACAAGTGACTCCAACAGAGTTATTTGCTAATGCGACTGCTGCCTCTGAACCTTTTGGTGACCATCTCCGGCGACTGTTGTCACTATTATATAATAAGCCAGAATTAATTCAAGGTATGCAGCAAGTCATTAGCCAAAATATCTGTCCAGACAGGCAAATCTTCTGGCGCTTGCGGGGTGCTGGATTGGTGAGAGCAGACAAACAGGCATCCTTACCCCGTTGTCAGTTGTACGCCGAATATTTTCGGGAGAATATACATGGCTGATGCAAGTATTTATACTGTAGGTGGAACAGTACAGACGAACCGTCAGGGAATTTATATTCGAAGGCTTGCAGATGAGGAACTGTTAGCACTGTGCCGAGAAGGAAAATTTGCTTACGTCCTTACACCGCGCCAGATGGGTAAATCCAGTTTAATGGTGCGTACAGCCTTTCAACTGAGAACAGAAGGGATTCAGTCAGCGATGATTGACTTGACAGGGATAGGTACGCAAGTCAAAAATGCTGAACAGTGGTATCTAGGTTTACTGATTCAAATAGAAGCACAACTGATGCTGGATGGGTACAGGGGCGATGGAGTCCTTTTTGGGATATCCGGAGTCAATAGTGTGGTATTCAGCCCGGATGGCTTGATGATTGCCTCTGATAGTTCTGACAACACAGTGAGACTGTGGAATCTGTCAGGGCAGCTACTGCATACCCTTAAGGGGCATAGCGGCCAAGGAGTCAAAATTGTGGTATTCAGCCCGGATGGCTTGATGATTGCCTCTGGTGGTACTGACAACACTGTGAAACTGTGGAATCTGTCAGGGCAGCTACTGCATACCCTTGAGGGGCATAGCGGCGATGGAGTGGTGTTCAGCCCGGATGGTCAGACCATTGCCACTGGTAGTAATGACACTGTGAAATTATGGAATCTGTCAGGGCAGGAACTGCATACCCTTAATGGGCATAGCGGTAGTGTCAATAGTGTGGTGTTCAGCCCGGATGGTCAGATGATTGCCACTGGTAGTAGCGACAACACTGTGAAACTGTGGAATTTGTCAGGGCAGCTACTCGATACCCTTGAGGGGCATGGCGATAGAGTCAATAGTGTGGTGTTCAGCCCGGATGGCAAAACCATTGCCTCTAGTAGTTATGAGGTGAAACTGTGGAATCTGAATTTGGATGACTTACTAAAACGTGGTTGTGATTGGATTTATGATTATCTGGAAAACAACCCCAGTGTTAACAAAGATGACCGTCACCTTTGTGATGATGTTGCTAAAAGAAAGTAATGCAGCAATTCTATTTAAGAGCCAAAACGTAGAATAGGGGGCTCAAACTATTAATCTCTCGTGTCATCCTCTGGTAAGTCATCCAAATAATATCATGTCCGTCGAGTCACCCATAATTAAAGAACCCCACCCCGCTT
>JAQYWP010000293.1 GCA_029379285.1 Rhizonema sp. PD38 | reverse complement strand
CCGCAATTTTACTTAAGTATAAACACTAAATTACTAGTAAGAATAAAAACATTTTTTGATTTGAAGATAAAGTTGATGTAAAAACCTTTAAAAAGTGATAACAAGTTCTTACACAATCTTTATTGCATAGCATCATAAAGACTTAATAATAGTGATGGCTTGGTTTAAATACAGCACTTTGCTCTTAACACAAGTCTTAGACAGTCAATGTCTAGCTAAACAAGACCCGCTTAGAGTTAAATGGACTACGAATATTGTTGAGGACACCATTATGATTGATGTGATCGCATCAAATGCCTAAAAAATATAAAGAATTTTCGCTCTTCAGTATGGCTACCCAATCTCATTACCAATAATTCAAGGAATTCTAAAAACAATGAACTCTAAAGCATTACCACGGCAGGTAAATAATATCGAAGTAGGTGTTTATGAATGCGAAATACATCTCAAATTTCGGCTGATCGAAGAAAAGAGTATATTGGGCGATCGCGATCAACTGTTGCAGGTGCTGCTAGACGCTTTGACAGAAGGATCTGACGAGTTTCTGGAAACTTTGCAATCTTCTGTAAAGGCGCATGAGATTTCAGAGTTAAAAACCTCACCCCAAATGCGACGCCAACTGATGCGTCTACGCAATTGTACTGATAATTGCCAATAATTATAGAAGAGAGACCATTACGATGACAGATTATTTACCAGGTAGACTCATTATTCTGTGTAAGTTTGCATTTTCGCTCTGACACTACGAATTGTAGCACGCTTGTCTGACTCATGAGCATTCGTCACGAATCAGCGTCCACAATAGCTCTCTACATTTTGCGTTAAAAAAGACAACGGGGTGCCCACTCAATTACGAGTGTATGTAAGCAGAATTGATCTAACTATAGATTTTGCGTGAGAATTAAAGCCCGCAATGGCTACAGTGCTAACGCATAAGTAAGAAAGAAACTGGGTTTTTTGACAAAAAGAAATCTTTGAAACCGACGTATCTCTGTCGAAAAACCTGGTATCAGCCTCTAAACTCATACCCGTCTATGTTGTATCGTTAGAAAAGTGTTCCATAAACAGAGCGATAATTGCGAGATAATACAAATTGTACTAAGTAGCAAATAAAACATATATAGTAATCGGTAATTGTTCTTTCTATTGCCCATTACCTATAACCGGAATGCTGCTATATAACTAGCAACTTACCAATTCTGAGTCATGAGTATAAAAAAGAATCCTTCTTATTTTCTCTGAAGTCAAAGACTCAGCTTGAAAGATAAAAATTTTAACTCAAAACTCTTTTTGATTCAGGATTCAGGACTAATGAAATTACTTGGCTAACCCGTGTTCTAAAGCAAAACGAACTAACTCAGTACGACTGTTAGTTCCGGTTTTGCTAAACAAACGACTGACATACTTTTCGACATTACGGACACTGGTATCTAAGCGACGGGCTATTTCCTTATTCATCAACCCTTCAGCGACCAAGTTTAAAACGCTTTGTTCTCTGGGTGTCAAGTCTATTGTAAAAGGCGGTGGTGATTGAGAGATCGCACTTCTTTGAGTTAACAAAGCCTTAATTTGTGCAATTTGATTCGCTAATTCTGCAATATCAGGCGTTTCACCTACTTCTCGAGTGGTTGCAGTTGTGGCGACGCGGCGTTCAAGCAGGTTTTCAACTATTGCCACCAACTCATCCGGATCGAAGGGCTTGGGCAAATAAGCATCAACACCAGCATGGTAACCTTGGATGCGATCGCTCGTCATGCCTTTAGCAGTTAAAAATACGACTGGTAGTGCTTGGAAGCGAGGATCTTCCCTGAGTTGCTTGAGGAACTGATAGCCATCTACTTGAGGCATCATAATGTCGGAGATGACTAAATCAAGCGTGTTCTGCTGCATGAGATTCCATCCTTCACGGGCGTTACTGGCAACTTGAACAGTAAAACCGCTTTCTTGTAAATAGTCTTTTACAGCTTCACGCAATCCCGGTTCGTCATCTACCAGTAACAAACGTCCTGACATTTAAAGTATCCTTTGAGCTACATAATCCAAATTTAGCGAAATTTAATACTAATTGGTTGTTTAATGATTGTTAATTGTTGATCAGAGTCTCATATTGACAACCAACGACTTATAATCTGGGCATCTAAAATAAAAAATTGTCATAGCCACCCTATCATTTTAGCTTTTTCTGGTAACTTAGCATCCCGTTGCCCAGCAAAACGTGCCCTAGCAGTGAATAAATTAATCGGCGTGTTGAATAAATTCACAAAGCTGCCTTTACCGCTTAAAGCTTGGATGCTGAAGAGCGGTAATTCCTTCAACAACCAGCGCCCCAGACGATAACCGCATTCTGTGAGTGTGATATCCCGCATCAACTCTACACCATACAGTTCATGTAGATAGCGATTTGAGCGCCCATATCGCCGCCATTGACTTTCCAGTTCCTTGAGTGTTGCACGGTGGCGATGTTGCATGATCGCATTTGAGGCAAATTCCAAACGCCCAACGTTTTCAAGTAATATCCGCCAACATATATCGGCATCACCTCCACTTGTCAGATAGGGACGAAATAAACCCACCTTTGCCAAAACTTGGCGTCGAATCGCTAAATTAGCAGTTTGCCCGTACGGACAAAATTTATGCCCAAGGGTATGCTTTTGCGAGAGAGTTTCTTGACGTTCCGCATACTGTTCTAGCAGGGTTTTCCCTGGTAGCGCCAAAATTTCTCCAGCTACTATAGCCACATCTTGATTGACAAAAGGCGCAATTAATGCATCTAACCATTCTGGCAGCGGACGACAATCAGCATCAGTAAAGGCAAGTATTTCGCCACTAGCAGCACGCACGCCAGTGTTACGGGCAGCGTAAGAGCTTTGAATTTGGTTTTCGCTTTTTAGCTGAATAGTGATTGGGGCATTTTCGGCATATTCTTTTAACAGAGTTAGAGTGCGATCGCTACTGTTATTATCCACCAGCAAATACTCCACCAATTGCCTTGGGTAAGTTTGAGCGTGGAGACAACTGATTAACTCCGGTAAATCTACTTCACCGTTATAAATAGGTATGACAACCGATACCTTTGGCTTGAAGATGTCAGAATTCATTGTCAGGGTGGGGATTGTTGGTTGTTGGTTGTTGGTTGTCATGACTGACTCATGACAGCCGTTTCTAGTATTCCCCAAAAATCCACTCACTAAAATTTTAGATCGGCAGCACGATCACCACTCAGGCTTTGAGGTGTTTGATTTGGTATCTGTTGTCCGTAGCGGTTGTTGGATAGAGCTGCAAGCGCACGTGCGTACTGAGGATCATTTTGAGTCGCCACTAAATTTGGATTAGTTGCCAACTGACGTTCTTGTGCTGCTGTCAAATCTATCTTGACATCAGGCGTAATCCCCTTATGATTAATATCTGTTCCTTTGGGTGTGAAGTAATGAGCAATCGTGATTGCTACACCGGAACCATCTGGGAGTTGGTGAACTGACTGTACTAAAGCTTTGCCAAAGGTTTGACTACCAACCACTACTGCTCGTTGATTATCCTTAAGTGCGCCTGTGAGAATCTCGCTAGCACTAGCCGAATTGTTATCCACAAGCACTGCTAAAGGGCGCTTTGTCAAAGCCGTGTGATTTGCTTTAGCTTCTTCACTCCCCCCACGACGATCAACCGTGCGCACAATCGAACCATTTTCTAACCACATCTGAGCAATTTCAATGCTTGATTGCAACAAACCACCAGGGTTACCACGCAAGTCTAACACGAAGCTATTGACTTGCTTGCCGTTCAGATCAGCGATCGCTCGTCGCATTTGAGTTGCCGCGTGGGCACTAAATTCATTCAAATGGATATAGCCGATGCGCCGATTGCCATCTTGCTTTAAGCTGTAACGTACTGTCGGGACTTCAATACTAGCCCGTGTCAGCTTCAGATCAAAATCACTACTTCCAAGCCGTCTGAGTCGTAAAGTTACAGAAGTACCTGCCTTACCTTTGATGATCTTAGAAGCATCTTCCACTTTCATCGATGAAGTGGATTTGCCATCAACATCCAAAATTTGATCACCTGGCTTGATACCTGCTCTAAGTGCAGGGGAATTCTCTATAGCTTCTACAACTGTAAGGACATTGGTTTTTTGATTAACTTCCATCCGGATACCAATGCCACTGACTTCTCCAGAAGTTGTGTTTGTTAGGGATTGAAACTGCTTGGGATCCATAAATCGAGTGTAAGGATCTCCCAATTTTTTTAAAGCCACGCGGATGGCAGAATAAGCTTCTTCCGGGGAAGAGTAGTTTTTGCTTAACAGGCTCTGCCTAGTTGCTTGCCAATCTTGTTTGTTAAATGTGGTATCTACGTATTCCTGATTCACTAGTTGCCAGACTTGATCAACGATCGCTTTTGGGCTATCTTGCAGCGCAGCCTGTACAGAGCGACACCAAGCTGAACCGATTACAGATAATGTAGCAGTGGTGGCGAGCGCCCCACCAATCAAGGCTACTTGCAAAAGCGAGTAACGTTTCGCAGATTGGTTCATGTATATATTTACTGGAATAATTGTGTTATTGACAGTTTGGCAATCCGAACAGCTATTTTTAAGTATTTTTACTTAACTAAAACGTCTTCATTTTTTTTCCTTTATTTTTTCTAAAAATATTGGTTCTACTACTATGTTTCTCAGGTTAACTAACTTCATCCGCAAGCTTACTGCGGCTATGTGACACTTTCATCCGTAATTTTCAAGCAACGAATATTACTATCAGCATTCAGATTTTAACCATCAGATATCAGTCCGCACGACTTGCAAGAACTCGAGTTATATCACCTATAAGACAATAATTATTGTCATCCTAGATGTGCTAATAGCTCTGTGGCGGAATGGTTATATATTACTTTTATTTTCCAATTTGACAGCAATATTTCTAGTCTTGTACTACGCGATCAAACCTCCAAATGCTAAAATATTCTAGATGTTTGGAAAAAAATAACCGAGCGGTTGGTAACAACCACTTTTAGCTTTTTCTAGCGGTATTGTGTTGCACAGACCAAGCAAGTTAGTATAACTATAATACTAAGTTACAAGCAAGCAAATCAGGATAAATTTGTTCCCATTCCCCAGAAGACAGAAATTATTGCTCAAAAGACTAGCTTTTGGTTTGTTATTTGTACTGGGCAGTTGGCTGGTTCTTAACACCATAACCATTATTTCTGTATCTTCCAAACCAGCAGATGCGTTTTTTGTTCTTGGTGGCAGTATTACTCGGGAAATTTATGTCGCTGAGTTGGCAAAACAGTATCCGCAAACGCCGATTTTAATTTCTCACGGTTCCCCAGATCCTTGTATTGTGCAAATTTTCCGACAGTTGGCAGCATCGCAGTTTCAAAACGTTTGGTTAGAAAAGTGTGCAGATTCTACCTTTGGTAATTTTTATTATGGCATTCCCATTCTCCGCAGTTGGGGGGTGCAAAAAGTGAAGCTGATTACTTCCAACACACACGTACCGCGAGCTAAATGGATGGCGCAAATTCTCTTAGGATCTCACGGTATTTGGGTGGAACCAGAAATTATCCGGGAGGAAGGCATTCCCGGTAATCATGAGTCATGGCTGAAAACAGGATTGGATGTCACGCGCAGCTTGTTGTGGGCAGGATTAAGTCAGATTATCCAACCACAGTGTTCAGAGGTGACGCGACTCACGCAAGTCAATTTACTAACCTGGCAATACCAAGGTTTTAAATGCGAACATCAGAACAAAATACGCATCCTCGAATCGATAGGGAAATAAGACGGAAATCTTAGAGAATAAGGAATATAGTTCAATACGGTTCAGTTATAGTGTTAATCATCGAAGATCGGAACTACCCACGCTCCTCGCCGTGAGAGTGGGCTAAGCTCTAAAAAGGCGGGCTAGGGAGGATCAAGCCTTAACTAAACAGTATAGGAATATAGTTAAGTAATCTCACATATCTCCCCCCGAATTCCTCTGAAAATAGCTTTAAATAATGATGGATAGATTTAACTTGAAGTTGTTCAAGCGGTTCTGGGCGATCGCCAAACCCTTCTGGTTTGGAGAAGAAAAATGGTTATCAAGAGGTTTGCTACTGCTGTTAGTCTTGCTGTTGCTAGCTTACACTGGGCTTGCTGTTGTTCTTAACGCCCAGCAGGGAGCTTTAATTTCATCTCTTTCAGCCCGAGATGAACCGAGATTTGCACAAACTATCAAGATATTTATTGGGGTGCTGATTCTTTATGCACCGCTTTTGGCAGCATACAACTATTTGCAGGATAGACTCGGTCTTATCTGGCGACGGTGGTTAACGAATAGTTTTCTGGATAATTACCTTAGCCGTCGAGCTTTTTATAACATCAATTCAAACGCTGAGATTGACAATCCCGATCAGCGAATTGCTGAAGATGTCAAAAGCTTTACTCATGATTCTCTAAAATTTTTACTCATCTTTATCGGCGCAATCCTGAAAGTAATTGCTTTTAGTGGTGTTCTTTGGGGAATATCCAAGTCACTGGTGATTTTTCTGGTCATTTACGCCCTTGTTGGTACAATATTAACCACTGTTGTTTTCGGTAGACCTTTAGTCCAACTGAATTTTGAACAGCTTAAAAAAGAAGCTAATTTTCGCTTTGGCTTAATTCGCATCCGTGAAAATGCTGAATCTATTGCTTTTTATCGAGGAGAAGAACAAGAGTCAAAACAGGTAAAAACCCGATTCTTAGAGGCGTTTGATAATTTTAAGCAACTTATTTTCTGGGAACTTAATCTCAATGTTCTGACTAATGCTTATGAGTTTATTCCTTTCATTATCCCAGCGATCGTCGTTGCCAAGAGTGTTTTCGCTGGAGAAATAGAGGTAGGAAAAATTACAGAAGCACAAGGAGCATTTGTTCGAGTATTTTTCTCGTTAAACGTTATTGTCTCTCGCATGCAGTCTCTGGCTACTTTTGGGGCAGGCATTGACCGTCTCTACAGCTTTGCTGAGTATTTAGAACACCCCATCGCTCAAGAAGATGAAACTTCTAAGATTAATACAGTAGAGGATTCCCGTTTAGCTGTTGAACACCTAATTTTACAAACACCGAATTATCAAAGAACTTTGATTAAAGATTTGTCGCTCTCGTTACCATCAGCACAAGGAATGTTAATTATAGGCCCAAGTGGCTGTGGCAAAAGTTCTCTGCTGCGAGCGATCGCCGGATTGTGGAATGCAGGTGATGGTATCATTGTCCGACCACAACTAGACCAGATGCTCTTTTTACCACAGCGTCCTTATATGATTTTGGGGACGTTGCGTGAGCAATTACTTTATCCTCACACCAATGTTGAGATTGATAACTCTGTACTTAAACAAGTACTGCAACAAGTGAACCTTCAAGACTTGGATGAACGCTACGGTGGTTTTGATGTAGAACGAGACTGGGCATCTGTTCTTTCTTTAGGAGAACAACAACGTGTTACCTTTGCCCGTATATTGCTTAACAAACCGCCCTTCGCCATTTTGGACGAAGCAACAAGTGCTTTAGATCTGAAAAATGAAGAGGGTTTATATAAACATCTGCAAGCAATAGGAACAACTTTTATCAGTGTCGGTCACCGTCCCAACTTGGTAGATTACCATCAATTGGTATTGGAGCTATCAGAAGATCAAAACTGGCTTCTCAAACAACCAGAAGTGGCTATCAGCGAAATCTGAATTACGAAAAAGCCCTCAAAAGGAGTGGAGGAATTTACAGCCCAAGAAACCGAAGATGCTTTGGAAATACGTCGGCACACACAAAACCTCAGATGGGTTGGCACGGGAGTTAATGAAATGCTGTACTAAGTACAAGATTGCACAAATTCGTGACGCTCAGGAAAAATAATGTCTATAGTTCGTAGTTGCGCTTTAGCGCTAAAGCGCAACTACGAACCAAAACGCCACGAATTTATGAAACGTTGTACTAAGCTCTTACAAAAAAGTCTGTGTTAGTTAGGGTGTTTATACCTGTAAGTGTTGCAAATTGTCCTCCGCCAGTGAGTCCGCTATTTGAACCATCAGGATTGTAAAACAAATCGCCTGTGGCACTGTTGAAAACAATATGTGCGCTACTTGCTCCTGCTGAAATAGCTTCATTGTTTGCTGAATTAATTGTAGCAAACTCGCTAGAACTCAATGCCCCTTCAGCCGCACTTGTCAGTTGTGTAAAGGTCGTTTTGTCTAAAACCAGTGTGTCTGTACCCCTGACAAAATCTTTGATAGTATCAACTCCTATCAAAGTTGCATTAAAAGACTGATTTACATTAAACACAAACTTATCTGCACCTGCTCCACCTACCAGAATATCACTACCTGCTCCACCTACAAGAGTATCTTTTTGATTCGTGCCATATATGACATCGCTTGGATCTTTAGAAGGATCGGGAACTTGAGTTTGAGGAAGTTTACCCAGAAATGAAATAGGCTGATTCTTTGCGTCGGCTCTGATAATTCCTTCGTAAACTGGTAAATCAACCTCTGGAGAACCAGTCACATTTCGATAAAAGGCGTTATCTTTAAAGATTTGCGAGTGTCCTTGATAATCACTCAAAGAAAAGAAGTTATCTGCCAATTGTTGTGAACCAGAACGGATCAAATTTGTGAATACATCAATAACTCGACCATGTTCTTGTTTGGGAGCGGGACCTGTGTTACCAAAGTCAACGATTAGGGATTCATCTGCTGTTCCTGCAAAGGTTGAATTACCTGCAAGGCTTTTGGCACCAACAAATGCTCTGGAAAAATGCGCCACATTTTTAAATGAGAGGTCAAAAGGTTGAGTACCGGGCGCTTCTCCATCTAAATCATAAGCTCCTAAGTACAACGTTTCATAAATTCGTGACGAATTGAACCGTTTGCTGGCGAGGCT
>JAQYWP010000024.1 GCA_029379285.1 Rhizonema sp. PD38 | reverse complement strand
CGGAGTGATAGTAAATCGGGATGGGACTGTTGCACCTCAGTATTACCGAGTTGTTGTGCCAGTTGAGCAATAGTAGGATTCTGAAATAAACTGCTCAAGCCAAGTTGTTGCTCAAAAACCTGTTGAATATTATTGAGCAATTTCATCGCTAATAAAGAATGACCGCCCAAGTCGAAAAAGTTATCATGAATGCCAATTTGTTGACGTTCGAGTACAGCAGACCATACCTGTGCTAGCTGTTTTTCAACTTCATTGCGTGGGGCTTCATAGGAGACTTCAACTCCACCATTGGGAGCAGGTAAAGCTTTACGGTCAATTTTGCCATTGGGAGTTAAAGGCAATTTATCCAGTACGATAATCTGAGCAGGTATCATGTAATCGGGTAGACGGGATTTGAGGTGATTTTTTAATTGGGTAGGCAAATCAGTGGTCATTCCCGTTACATAGGCAATTAAACTCTGGTTATTCTCAGTTTTATATAAGGTGATAATTGCTTCTTTTACTAAAGGGTGTTGTAACAAACTCGCTTCAATTTCAGCCAATTCTATGCGGAAGCCTCGTAATTTCACCTGATCGTCAATGCGACCGAGATATTCAAGGTTGCCATCATCTCCCCATCTTGCCAAGTCGCCAGTTTTGTAAATTCGCTCAGTTTTACCAAACAATTCAACTTCAAGAAATTTGTCAGCAGTCAAATCGGGACGATTGAGATAGCCTTTTGCTAAACCCATCCCAGCGATACACAACTCGCCAGGTATTCCAGAGGGTAATTGTTGATTGTGTGGATCTAAAATATAGATGCGGATATTAGGCAACGGTTGACCAATGGGTGGTTTTTTGCCGTTGGGTTGAACTAGAGCTATAGTGGCACAAACCGTAGATTCCGTCGGTCCGTAGGCATTAAAAAAACGCCGTCCTTTTGCCCATCGGGTAACTAATTCTGTTGGGCAAGCTTCACCTGCAGTAACTACGGTTTGCCAATCAGGTAACGTCACTTGAGGTAATAGGGATAAGACTGAAGGAGGTATCGTGACATGGGAAATTTTGCGATCGCCTAAAAAGTTCACTAAGTCTTGACTTACTAACAAGGTTTCTTTTTTAGCAAGATATAAACAAGCGCCTGAGCAAAGGGCAGTAGCAATTTCCCAAATTGAGGCATCGAAGCTGAAAGAAGCAAACTGAAGCAAACGGCTTTGGGGTTGAATTTGCAAAACTTGATCAACTGCCAAAGTCATATTCACCAGTCCTCGATGCGAAATCATCACCCCCTTCGGTCTTCCCGTCGAACCAGAGGTATAGATCGCATAAGCCAAATCTAATGGTGTACTTTGAGGACTGGGATTATCTGTTAATTCTTCGGTAAAAGTTTCCTGATCTAAACAAATGAGCTTAGGGGGATTTTCCAGTTCAGTTAGTGGTAATTGCTCAGTGAGGTAACTTTGGGTCAACAACACTGCTGTCCCAGAATCTTTTAGCATGAATTGAATACGCTCAGGCGGATAATTGGGATCAATCGGCACATAAGCCCCACCTGCTTTGAGGATACCGAGTACACCAATAATCATCTCCAATGACCGTTCAACGCAGATACCAATTAGTGTATCTGGATGAATTTGATAATTTTTAATCAAGTAGTGAGCCAGTTGGTTTGCGAGTTGATTCAGTTGCTGGTAAGTAAGTCGGCGGGATTCAAACACTAAAGCTTGATTATGAGGGTTTATTTGAACAACAAGTTCAAATAAGTCAACTAAAGTTTTATCTTCAGGATAATCAGTTTGAGTTTGATTCCAGCGTTGTAGTTGCAGCAATTCGGTTGCTGTCATCAAAGGCAAAGTATTGATCGGTTGGTGCGGATTATCAAGAATTCCCTTCAGCAAAACTTCAAATTGTTCTGCCATTCGTTGGATAGTACTCTTCTCAAAAAGGTCGGTAGCGTATTCCCAAGAGCAATTTAACTGATTGTCATATTCCATCACCAAAAGTGTTAAATCAAACTTAGCGATCGCACACTTTACTCCCAGCCATTGAATGTCTAATCCTGGTAAACTCAAGTCGGGACTTTCATTATTTTCCAGCGCGAACATAACCTGGAATAATGGATTATGACTCATGCTGCGCTCTGGTTGTAACTTTTCTACCAAAAGCTCAAAGGGGATGTCTTGATGGGCATAGGCATCTAAACAAGAGGAGCGAGTTTGTTGCAGGAACTCGAAAAAACTCTGCTCAGGCTTGATAAGAGTACGCAGTACTAAAGTATTGACAAATAAACCAATTAATGATTCAGTTTGGCTATGAGTGCGGTTGGCAATAGGAGAACCAATACACAAATCGTTTTGGCGACTGTAACGATAAAGTAGAATACTCAAAGTTGCCAACAAGGTCATAAATAGACTTGTCCTTTGTTGTTGACTGAAGGTTTTAACAGCAGCACTTAATTCCGGCGTGAGAGAGTTGAGATAGCGTGCGCCTCGGTAACTTTGCTGTGCTGGGCGAGGATAATCGGTAGGCAATTCCAGTAATGGGGAAGCATCTTTGAGTTGATGTTTCCAGTAATTAATCTGGTTTTCTAATACCTCCCCTTCTAACCACTGGCGTTGCCAAGCTGCATAGTCGCTGTATTGAATGGGTAGGGGAGCAAGGTTTGGGGTTTTACCTTGGATAAAGACGGTATAGGCTTGCCGTAACTCACGAACAAATACTCCCATTGACCAGCCATCACTGATAATATGGTGCATATTGATTAGCAACACATATTTCTGCTCTTGCAATTGCAGCAGTTTCGCTTTAAACAAAGAACCAGTATTTAAGTCAAACGGTTCTTGAGTATGAGCATCGATGAAACGTTGGACGGTTGGCGAGTTAGGATGTTCATTAAGGTTTTGCCAGTCTAGTACTGTTAAAACTTCGATTTTATCTAAATCTTGGATTAGGACTTGCGGTTGTCCCGCCACTGTAGGAAAATACATCCTCAAACTGGTATGACGGTTAAACAGATAAGCCAAACTAGAGCGCAACGCATCAATATTAAGGTTGCCTTCCAATTGTAAAGCCATCGGCATATTGTAAGTAGCTGATGGTCCAGTCAGTTGTGCTAACAGCCAGAGGCGTTGTTGAGCGAAGGAAAGAAATTTCGGGGCATCAGCGCTTAAAGTGGGAATTTCCTCTGCCATAACAGTTTTGGCTTTGGCAGCATTTAAAAATGCTAATATTTCTGCTTTGTTTGTTTGAATTTCCTGCTTGAGTTCAGAAGTGAGGGCATTTTTACTAGTACGAATCCGTAACTTATCATCTTCAGCCCAAATACGTACGTCCATATTCTGCAAACGAAGCATTAAAGAAACTACTTGCTCTTTTTGTGTCATATGTTGCTAGTGGCGATCATGTCGCGTACTTTGTTAATTGTTTACTGATAACTGTTCACTGAAAGACCCCATTTTTCCATAACTCCAATACTTCGTTCGCTGTGAAATAACGTTCTTGTTCTGTCGCCAATGATTTGATCACGGAGCGCATTTTCTCGTATTGCTCTCTAGGTTGGGGATTGTGTAGTTGTTTTTCAAACAAATATTGGAAATTACTTGCTCCACTCCATTTGCCGAAAATAACGTTTATGGTGCTGTGAGCAAAAGGATCGTAGCTTCTGGGATCAGACAACAAAGAATTGACATGAACACCAGTTTCATGGCGTTGAGCAGCTTGAGAGTAGGGGGGAGCGGGACGAACTCCCAATTTTTCAATGTAATCAGTTACAGGGGCGATCGCATCATAGTTTATCCCCTCAACTTCTATACCAAAACGGACTCGCAACCCATTTAACACCTGCTCAAGAGCAACATTTCCAGCTCGTTCTCCAATCCCACCGAAGGTACCCGATAGTAAAGTCGCTCCCGCCATTACGGACTGTAGGGTATTTTCTAGAGCCATGCCCATATCATTGTGATAATGTATTCCGAAACTAACCCCTGTAGTGGATTGCAGCAGGTCGTTAACCCAGACATAGCTCTTTTCTGGAGTGAGAATTCCGACTGTATCACAAAGGATGAAGTTTTCAATGTAAGGGCTACATGAGCGGATACATTGCACTAAAAAGTCAAAATCGGCTCTGGAAGAATCCTCAGCTGCGAAGTCTACTCTAAGTCCAGCAACCTTTGTGGCATAGTGCAAATGTTCGACAATTGCATCAATAGCATTTTGGCGAATTCTCTCAATGACTGCGTTGGGGATGTGATCATCAATGGTTTTTCCTTGAAACTCACTCATCTGACGGATCTGGGGATCTCGCAGAAACAGCAATCGATCAGAAAGAGCATAGATCAGGACGATACGCTTAATACCGCAATCCTTAATTAGATTGATGAACTGCTTGTTCATCAAAGTAGCAGCAGAGAGCAGTTCGTCCAAACCATCTAATATTAATGTTTTAGCTAGTTCGGCTTCTTGCTCAGAGACAAAGGGCATGATGTCGATCCCATTAATCCCCGTTTGAGCGCTTAAATGGGCGAGTTGATGTTTGGTTGAGTAGGAGAAGAACAGCCCCGCTTGTTGTTCTCCATCACGTAGGGTGTTATCGTAAATTTTGAGTTTCAGGGTTTTCATTGTTTTACTTCAATTTTAAATTAAAAAATAAACAGGGAATGGGGAATAGGAGACTTCCTATCCTTGTTCAGGTAGTAATTGCATCACAGTTCAATTTCCTCTTCATCTGAGTTTAAAGGCTGCATATCTGCGTTGGCGGAATTAACCCAAATGCAGGTATCTATATAATTAGCCAATTCACAGAGGGTGGGATATTCAAATACTTGGCGCAGTGGTAGTTCTACTTTGAATGTGTCGCGGATGCGATAACACAGTTGGGTTGCTAATAGGGAATGTCCCCCCAGGTTGAAGAAGTTATCTTGTCGGGCGTAGGCGTAGCCCGCCGCAGGCATCGCTTCAGATTTAAGTAGTTTCGCCCATAATTCGGCAAGTAATTTTTCTGTCGCTGTTACAGGTAATTCAATATTTGTGGCTGCAGCGGTTGCATTTGGTGCTCTTAATGCTTTACGGTCTACTTTGCCATTCGGTGTTAGTGGCAGTTTTTCTAAGACAGTAAAATGGCTGGGAACCATATATTCAGGGAGACTCTTAACCAGAAAATCTCGCCATTCGGTTAACAAACCTGGAGCGACTTGATCAGTGCGATATTGCAACGGTTGATTTGCGTAATTTTGCCATTCATTTAGTTGCAAATTGTGCTCTTGTTTAAACCGTGGCAGTGTCACTTGTCCAAAAATCTTCCTTTGAAACACAACATCGTAATAGGCAAACCCTGAGTTGCTATTTTGTACAAAAGGCGTGTAAGCTAAATTTTGCACTAAAGTTCGGAATGCTTCAGGTTCTACTCCCAATTTGGCTTGGGCAACTGCCGATTTTAAGTCGGAAACAGTACCATCTAATTGATTAATTTGTTCTAACAGCAAAATTTCTGAAGTTAAGCGCGCATTCGGAATATCTTTAATGCCTAGTAAATCTGGTTGCTGAGTTGTTAAAATTTTCTCGATAGTTTCCAGATTCAAATGTTGGTCTTGCCAATTTAACCATTCAGGTTCTACAACGGGAGTATGTATCCAATCCAAGTGTAAAACAACGTCATAACGAAAACGGCTCATTTCCGTTTGGGCATAACCCCGTTGTAATTGAATTTGCACATGACTAATCCGAGGAAATTTTTGTTTGAGGGCGATAAAGAAATCAGGATCAATCAGTAATTCGCCTTCGGTGCGGATGCTTTTTTGAATCTGTTGGCGCAAGTCTTGAATTGATAATTCATCGGGGGCGCGATAAAATTCAACTGCGGTGTGGAAAGCCTCTAATAAATCGAGGTTTCGCACATCTCCAATAAAGATTGCTCCCTGTGTCGTCACAGCGTTAACAGCCCCCTCCAAAACTGATAAAAAGTAATCAAAGGAGGGAAAATACTGTATTACTGAATTCATAATTACCAAGTCATAAGCATTTGTTTCAATGCCGTCAAACTGGTTAGCTGCACTGGCTTTTAAGGTGACTGTCTCCTTGAGAGATTGCTGTTTTAAATGTTGTTCAATATACTGCAATGCGCCCGAAGAAAAATCTGTACCTAGATAATGTTGACAATGTGGTGCAATTTTAAACAATAACATCCCTGTACCACAACCAATTTCCCAAACTCGTTTTGGTTCAAGTTCCAAAATTTGGTCAACTGTCGTATCTCGCCATTCTTGCATTGCTGCTTGTGGAATGGGTTTTCCTGTGTAACTATCATTCCAACCAGCTAGATTGAGAGTTGGGTCATCGGTTGCGGCTTGTTGCTGAGAGTAGCTATCATTGAAAACTTGCTGCCACAGTTCAACTTGTTCAGTTTGCAGAGTATTATCTTCAAGGTTGTTATGTGTTGGTGTGGGTACAATATAAGCTAGCAAGCGTTGAGCGATCGCATCTTCTGCTGCTTCTACAATCACAACTGCTTGCTGAATTTTGGGATGTTTGGTTAACAAGGCTTCAACTTCACCCAATTCGATGCGAAAACCACGCAGTTTTACTTGATTATCCATCCGCCCCAAGTATTCTAAGTTACCATCAGGCAACCATCTGGCTAAATCTCCAGTTTTATAAACTCGTTCTCGTTTACCAAATAAGTCGAGAGAAATGAATTTTTCCGCTGTAGCTGAAGGATGGTTGAGATAGCCACGGGCTAAAGGAGCACCTGCAATACAAAGTTCCCCAGGAATGCCAGGAGGTAGGGGTTGGTTGTGGTTGTCTAAAATGTAGATACGTACATTGGCAATTGGCTGTCCTATCAATAAATCGCCCACCAGATCCCTTTTTCCAGTTGCTTCGTAAACACAACATCCTACAACCGTTTCTGTTGGACCATATTCGTTAATCAGGCGAGTATCGGGGGCATGAGTCAACCACGGAATTATTTGGTTAGCGTGTAATGCTTCACCGCCTAAAACAAAGGCATTGACCCGATTTGGCATGAACTCAGGATGAATTTGCTGATTCAGTATTTCCAGATGCGAAGGTGTAATTTTGACTAAGGATAGATAATTGTTTTGTTTGACGATATTTGCTAAGACTTCAATTTCTTGTTTTTCTCTTACCAGGATGGTGGTGCAACCACAAATGAGAGGTAGGTACAGGGAGGTAATTGTTGCATCAAAGCTTATAGAAGACTGTACAGGTGTACCTTGTCCCTGTGCTACTGCGTAGTAGTCTTTAGCCCAGTGTAAATAGTTACCTAAACCACGGTGTAGTAATTGTACTCCTTTAGGTTGTCCTGTAGAGCCGGATGTGTAAATCACATAAGCTAAATCATCAGGTTGACTTTGCCTACTTGGGTTCTCTGTAGATTGGTTGGCAAAGTTATCGTTATCTAAATACAGTATCTTCCGCGATTGGGCAAGAGTTTCTTTGTTAAAAGTCCCTAATCCCCCATCCCGGTTATCCCTTATCCCCACAGGGAACCCCACCTTCCCCAGTTCTGCGATCGCTAGTTTGTCTTTGAGTTGACTGTGGGTGAGCAAAACCTTTGCTCCACAGTCTTCTAGCATAAAACAAATCCGCTCTTGTGGGTAGTTGGGGTCAATGGGTACATAAGCCGCACCTGCTTTGAGAATAGCAAACAAGCCAATCACCATTAAGAGCGATCGCTCGACACAAATTGCGATCAATGGGTTGTCAGACAATTGTTGTTCTGTTTTGAGTTGCAACAAATAATTAGCCAGTTGATTAGCTTTCTGGTTCAGATCTTGATAACTCAGGCTTTGCTCTTCAAACACCACCGCAATATTATCGGGCGTTTCTACTACTTGTTGTTCAAACAGAGTCACCAGTGTCTGGTCTTGAGGATAATTGATCTGAGTTTGATTCCAAACTCGCAGTTGCTGGATTTCTGCTGTTGTCATCAAAGGCAGCTTGCTGATCGGCTGTTGGGGATTTTGAGTAATTGCTGTCAGCAAGACTTCAAAGTGTCCCGCCATGCGTCGAATTGTGTTTGCCTCAAATAGATCGATAGCATATTCCCACATACAGTGCAGTTGGTCGTCTCTTTCGCACAGATCAAGTGTCAAATCAAACTTAGCAAATGGGAAACTTTGTTCCAAGTATTGAATATCAATACCTGGTAAACTAACATTCTTCCCCGCCCCTTCCGCGTTTTGCAACACTATCATCACTTGGAATAAGGGATTTTGGCTGAGACTGCGTTCTGGTTGTAATTGTTCAACCAAATACTCAAAGGGAATATCTTGATGAGCATAAGCATCTAAGCATGTTTGGCGGATTTGTTGAAGTAACTCGCTAAATCCTCGCTCTGGATGAATTTTGCTTCTCAATACTAAGGTATTGACAAAAAAACCAATTAACCCTTCTGTGTAGCTATGGGTACGGTTAGCGATCGCCGTACCAACACATAAGTCTTCTTGACGGCTATAACGAGATAGTAAAATATTAAAAGCCGTCAACAGAATCATAAACAAACTCACCCCTTGTTGTTGACTCAGGATTTTAAGTTTCTCAGTCAGTTCGCTACTCAAACGATATTCCTCGCGCCCACCTTGGTAACTTTGTTGTGCTGGACGGGGATGATCGGTTGGTAACTCCAGCAAGCGGGACGCATCGCCTAGTTGTTGTTTCCAGTAATTTTCCTGATTTGATAAAATCTCCCCTTGTAACCAACTGCGCTGCCAAGCCGCATAATCACTATACTGAATCGGCAATGGTGACAAATTCGGAGCAGAACCCGCAGCATAAGCAGCATAAGCCTGTTCCCATTCGCGCTTAAACACGCCCATTGACCAGCCATCACTGATAATGTGGTGTATATTAATTAACATAATATTTTTTTGTTGGCTGAGTTGCAACAGCTTTGCTCTGAACAGAGAACCAGTATTTAAATCAAAGGGTTCTTGGGCATGGGTATCGGCTAAATGTTGTATAGTTTGTATTTGCGTCTGCGAATCAAGTTCTTGTAAATCTGCGATTACTAGTACTTCTATATCTTCTACATTTTTAACTACTACTTGCGGTTCTCCCTCCAAGGCAGGGAAATAAGTGCGTAAACTTGTATGACGTTGCAACAAATAAGTTAAACTTGACCGCAGAGCCTCTACATTTAAGTTGCCGTCAAGCTGGAATGCGATCGGCATATTGTAGGTAGCCGAAGTTCCTGTACCTTCAAGTTGAGCTAAAAACCAAAGTCTTGATTGAGCAAAAGACAGAGTTTTAGGTTCATTTTCTGGCTGGAGTGTGATCGGAGGTAAAGCGACACTCGAACCGGCTTTGTCAATTTCCCACGCCAACTCAGACAAAACGCTTTGCTCAAAGATTTTGCGAACAGGTAATTCTACCCCAAAACTGTCACGAATCCGAGTGATCAATTGAGTCGCCAACAGCGAATGTCCACCTAATTCAAAGAAGTTGTCTCTACGACCAACAGACTTAACTTTTAACAAACCTTGCCATAAACTAGCCAGTAATGTTTCTGTGGAAGTGACTGGCATTTCCAAGTCACTTGTAGCAGCTATATTTGGTGTTGGTAATGCTCTGCGATCTAACTTACCGTTAGGAGTAAGGGGCAACTTATCCAACACCAGAATTTGGCTAGGAACCATATATTTTGGCAGGCGAGTTTTTAGGTAGTCCTTAAGTTCACTACCTAAATTGAGAGATTTTTCCTCTGCCGTAACATAGGCTATTAACCTGGGATTACTATCAGTTTCATATAAAATAACAACAGATTCTTTAACTGATGGATGTTGCAATAAGAATGATTCGATTTCACCAAGTTCAATCCGAAAGCCTCGTAATTTCACCTGCTCATCAATGCGACCTAAGTATTCCAGGTTGCTATCATCACCCCATCTTGCTAAGTCGCCAGTTTTGTAAATTCGCTCGTTTTTACCAAATAAATCAATTTCAATAAATTTTTCAGCAGTTAAATCAGGACGATTAAGATAACCTCTGGCTAAACCAACCCCAGCAATGCACAATTCTCCTGGAGTTCCTAGCGGTAACGGTTGATTGTGAGCATCTAAAATATAGATACGGATATTTGGCAAAGGTTTACCAATCAATGGTTTTTTGCCATTAGGTTGACAAAGTGCGATCGCTGTACCAACCGTAGATTCCGTTGGCCCATAGCCATTGAAAAAATGTCTTCCTGGTGCCCATTGTGCCACTAATTCGGCTGGGCAAGCTTCACCACCAACGACTAGGGTTTGCAAATCGGGTAAGGTCGCTGAAGGTAATACCGATAACACCGAAGGGGGTATAATCAGATGTGAAATCTTGTGCTCGCCTAAGAAGTCAACGAAGATTTGACTCGGTAACAACGTTTCTTTTTTGGCAAGATATAAACAAGCTCCCGTCGCCAGAGTTGGGGCAATTTCACCAACAGAAATATCAAAACTCAAAGAAGCCAGCTGAAGCAAACGGCTTTGGGGTTGAACTTGGAAAGTCTGAGCCGATGCTAAAGCCAAGTTGGTCACTCCACGATGTTCAATCATCACCCCCTTGGGACGTCCCGTCGAACCAGAAGTATAGATGACATAAGCTAAATTATCAGGCGTACTTTGGAGACTGGGATTATTTGTTAAGGCAAAACAAAAATCTGTCTGATCTATACAAATTACTTGACAGGGATGTTTGAGTTGAGTTAAGGGTAATGTCTCTGTTAGGAAACTTTGGGTTAACAATAGTGAAGTTCCACTATCTTGTAAAATCCATTGAATCCGCTCTTGGGGATAATTGGGATCAATCGGTACATAAGCTGCACCTGCTTTGAGAATACCGAGTACACCAATAATCATCTCCAAGGATCGTTCAATACAGATACCAATTAATGTATTTGGCTGGATTTGATGATTTTGAATCAGATAATGAGCTAATTGATTCGCTTTTTGATTCAGTTGTTGATAAGTTAGATGTTGAGATTCAAAGACTAAAGCAATATTATCTGGGTTTTTCGCAACTTGAGCTTCAAACAGGTCAACCAAAGTTTGATTGAGGGGATAATCAGTTTGAGTTTGATTCCAGATTTGCAGTTGCTGACATTCATCCTCTGTATGCAACGGTAGGGTATTAATAGGTTGGTTCGGATTATCGACAATTCTCTTGAGGAGAACTTCAAAATGTCCCGCCATCCGTTGAATAGTTTTAGCTTCAAACAAATCTGTCGCATATTCCCATTCTCCTGTAAAGCCTTGAGGAGTTTCGCGGAAAATCAGCGACAAATCAAAGAGAGTTGTCGTGTTTTCCCATTTAAAAGGGGTCAGGGTTAATCCAGGAATTTCCTGTTTCTCCTGAGTTTCATTTTGTAAACCAAACGCCACTTGAAATAAGGGATGATGAGAAAGCGATCGCTCTACGCCCAATTCATCAACCAATTTCTCAAAGGGTAAATCTTGATGGTCATAAGCATCCAGGGTGACTTGCTTCACCCGGTTGAGTAATTCTAAGAAGGTTGGATTCCCTTGCAGGTTGGTACGCAAACCTAGAGTATTGACAAAAAAGCCAATTAGTGGTTCTATTTCTCTACGGTTGCGATTAGCGATCACAGAACCAACAACAATATCTTCCTGTCCACTGTAGCGCGACAGCAAGAGCGTAAATGCCGCCAGTAAGGTCATAAACAAAGTTGTTCCTGACTCTTGACTCAAACGTTTCAGCTTTTGTGTTAAATCTTGATTGAGTTGTAAGAAGATACTACGCCCCCTGAAACTCTGCACTGATGGACGCGGTTTATCAGTAAATAATTCTAACAGAGGTGGGACTTCAGCTAATTGTTTTTGCCAGTAATTGAGTTGCGTTTGCAGTACCTCTCCCTGTAACCATTGTCTTTGCCAATAAGCGAAATCGGCATATTGTAGCGACAATTCAGGTAGAGGAGACGCTTTTTTGGTACAAAAAGCAGTGTAAAGGGTGAACAATTCCCGGCGGAAGATATCCATTGACCAGCCATCACAAACAATATGATGGATAACCAGCAATAGCAGATGGGATTGATCGGCTAGTTGCAACAATTTTACCCGTAGCAAAGATGGGGTGGATAAATCAAAAGGCTGTTGTAATTCCTCTATGGCTAACTGCTGCGCTTTGCTTAACTGCTTTTCTGGTGTCAATTGTCGCCAGTCTATTACTTGGATTGTTAGTTGGGGATAAGGATGAATTACCTGTATTGGTTCGACATCAACAACTGCAAAACTAGTGCGTAAGACTTCATGACGTTGAACAATTTCTCTAATAGCTTGTTTTAGGGCAGCTATATTTATAAATCCACTAATTTCCCAGAAAAAGGGGACATTGTAGACACAATTTTCGCCTTCTAATTGGTCAAGAAACCACAGTCTTTGTTGAGCAAAGGAGAGTGGAAGAGATTGTTCTCTCGATATGGGTGTCAGGATTGGAGTTTTCCTATGATTCTCTTGTGCAGATTGCTGTTGTTTTTTGAGTTTTTGTAAAATTAATTCTCGTTTTTCTTGTGAAAGAGTTTCAAGACGTTTTAGTATATCGCTCATAATTTTATTCCTGAAAATTTAGATTAAAATCATCTTACGAGAATGATCCGATAGCCAAAAATGGGTTTTAAAAACTACTACGTTGGTAAACTTGTTGAATGACATCAGCTAAACGTTTCATATTCCTCTGATAACTGCTCGTAATATTTTGTGGAAAATTAGTTTTTTTTATCGATGTAATTTACACCCCTGGTTTAAAAAAGTAGCTGCGTCGAGTTTTGAATTTACCATTATCAAAAGAATATACATCAGCGAAACGCTCACTAATTTGGGAGCCATTTTTATGTATACCAATAAACTGTCCCCAGCAAGCACCATGATTATTGTCAATCACAATATGTTCAAGGTGATGTTGACCAGAGGCAATAATTCTCTCATACTGATAAAAATTGAGTAGTTTATCAAGTCCAATAAAAGGTTGATAACCTGGACGTTCATAGATAATATTTTTGTCAAAGCACTTCACTAGTAAATTCCAATCAGAGGAATCAACAGCACAAAATAAAGTAACAATTAATTCTTTCTTGGCGGTAAGATTTGATAAAGCAATAGTTTTTGACATCTTTTTAGTGACTGTGATTTTGTACTTAGTACTATCAAATTGCTAAATCTAATTATCAAAACAGTAATTCTTGTGTCACTTCTTCCTCTGATAACCTATCAACTTCGCATAAAATCTGTGCTAGTGCATCGTTTTCTGCTTGCTCAATTTGTTGCTCAATTACTTTTTGAGCGAGTTCTATAATGGTGGGATTTTCAAATAAATAACGCAGAGGAAAATCCAGACAAAAGGCTTCTCGCAATCGAGAAATTACTTGTGTAGCTAGTAAAGAATGTCCCCCCAACTCGAAAAAGTTATCGTGAATTCCAACCTGTTTTAATCGAAGAACTTCAGTCCAAATTGTCGCTAATTCTTGTTGAGCAGGTGTGCAAGGAGCAACAAAATCAACCTCTAGATTTCGTTGGGAAGTATCTGGAGTAGGCAAAGCACGGTGATTTATCTTACCATTAAGAGTCAGAGGGAATTTCTCAAGAAATACGAATGCAGCGGGAATCATGTAGCCGGGCAGTTTTTGATTGAGGATGTTTCGTAGAGTGCTAGCAGTTGGTGGGTTATCCTTGGTTAGGAGATAGGCAACTAAGTATTTGTTCCCAGGTTCATCTTCTCGTACAAGGGCTACGACTTGCTTTATATCAGGATGTTGATTTAAAACTGCTTCAATTTCTTCTAATTCAACACGAAAGCCGCGAATTTTTACCTGTGTATCTATTCGACCTAAAAATTCCATATTTCCATCAGGAAGACGGCGGACTAAATCTCCCGTTTTGTAAAGTGTATCACCCTCAACAAAACGATTAGGAATAAATCTTTCCCGTGTTAATTGTGGTTGATTTAAGTAACCTCTAGCAACACTCGCCCCACCCACATAGAGTTCTCCAGGAACGCCAATCGGAACTCTGTGTAAATCTCTATCTAGTAGATAAACTGTCCTGTCACCAATGGGTTTTCCAATGGGAATTGAATGGACATTTTGAGCAAGTTGTTTGGGAATCGGATAACAACAGGTAAAAACTGTACATTCCGAAGGACCATAACCATGAAGAATTTGCGTTCCAGGCAATAGTTCTAGGGCGCGACGAACATGAGTTATGGAAACAGACTCTCCCCCAAACAGCAGTTTTTTAATTCCTAACAACCCTTCCGGCATTGTATCAATCATGAGATTGAATAGGGCTGTAGTCAGAAATAGGGTGTTGACCCTTTGTTCAGTGATGATGCGGCTTAAGCCAACAGGTGTGGGAATTTTGCCAGGGTAAAGCACACAACGCCCCCCGTAAAGCAAGGGCGGCCAAAGTTCTAGGGTTAATGCATCCCAGGAAATCGATGAATGTTGTAGCCAAATTTGTTCTGCATCAGGTTGAATGTAATCAACCCCAAACATAAAACCGATAATGCTACGGTGGGGAACTTCTGTTCCTTTTGGTGTTCCGGTTGAGCCAGAAGTATAAATGATATAAGCTAAATTTTCTGAATTAACTTCACACTCGCAATTATCTTCTTTGTACTGAGCAATTATTTCCCAATCTGAGTCAATATTTACTACAGTTTGATTATAGATTGGTAGCTGATCGCACAAATAAGTTTGTGTTAGTAAGATGGGTGTTTGTACATCTTCCATCATCAACGCCAGTCTTTCAGAAGGATAAGCTGGATCTAACGGAACATAAGCCCCACCTGCTTTGAGAATAGCAAGTATTCCTACCACCATTAAAGGTGATCTCTCAATACAAATTCCCACCCGTACTTCGGGTTTAACTCCCAGGGCTTGTAGGTAATGGGCTAATTGATTAGCGCGGTTATTCAAATCTCGATAAGTTAAGTGTTTTTTTTCATACACAACTGCTACTGCGTTAGGGTTTTTTTCTACCTGTTCTTCAAATAAAGTATGAATACATTTGTAATGAATAGAATCTGTCTTTTGTTGATTTTCTTGCAGAATTAATTGTTCTTCTTCGGCTGCACTAAGCAGAGATAATTGGGAAATATCTTGTTGTAGATTGGCTGCCATCTCTTGTAGCAATGTTTGGAAATGTCCAATCATGCGCTCAATTGTCTGTTCCTCAAAGCGACTGGTATCATAGATAATCCTGCCAGACAATTGTGATTCAGGATTAACCACTACCGTTAAAGGATAATTTGTGCGTTCAAAACAACGAAGATGGCTGATTTCTAAGCTTTTTTTGCTTTCCTGTTCAGCAGAATCGAGCGGATAATTCTCAAATACTAACAGGCTCTCGAACAGTGGTTTTCCTGAGGGAACATCACTTAGGCGCTGAATTTCTGCCAGAGAGTAGTAGGTATACTGTTCCTGTTCAAATGCTTGGGTTTGTAAATGCTTGAGCCAGAGTAATAATTCTGTCTTTGCTGTAACTTGTACCCGTATAGGAAGAGTGTTGATCAATAGCCCAACCATTGAATCGACTCCCGCTAGATTCGGTGGGCGACCGGATACAGTTGCACCAAAGACCACATCGCTTTCCCCACTGTAACGGGAAAGTAGCAACGCCCATGCTCCTTGCACCAAATTATTTAAAGTTAAATGATGCTGTCGCGCCGCATATTGCAGCTGAAGAGTGATTGTTTGAGATAATTGGAAAAGTTTTTCATTATATTTCCTGTTCCCTGCTCCCTGTTCCCTGTTCCCTATTAAAGGCGTAGGAACCTCAAACCCCTGGAGAGTTTGTTGCCAAAAGTTCTTTGCCTGAGTAATATTTTGTTGCTGTAACCAATCAATATACTCTCGATAGGGGCGAGAGGGAAGCAAGCGTAAATATTCGCCTCGCTGATTAGCTTCATACAAAGCTAAAACTTCTTTCAGGACAATCTGCATCGACCAACCATCAAAGAGAATATGATGATGACTCCAAATAAATTGGTAGGTCTGTTCCCCAAGCTGGATGACGGTGAAGCGCATTAAGGGAGCTTGAGAAAGATCGAATTCTTTTTGGCGATCGCTTTGCAGAAAATCTTCTAGATGCTGTTGTTGTTCATTGGGTGTTAAATGACGCCAATCCAGTTCCACCCACGGGAGTTCCACTTGCTTACTCACCATTTGCAAGGACTTTTCTATCTCTTCCCAATAAAAGGAACTGCGTAAAACTGGGTGTCGCGCAACAACTTGCAGCCAAGCTTGTTGAAAGCCTGGAAAATTCAATTCCCCAGAGAATATACAAAGCAATTGCTCAAAATAAATTTCAGATTTTGGTGCATAAAGGGTATGAAAGAGCATCCCCTGCTGCATGGGTGAAAGTTCATAAAGGTCTTCGATATTATCCACGAAACTATCTCTTTTTGGTTTTGTTTTTGTTGATTTTGGATAAGAATTTATCTAACTGTTTTTGACTCAGTCTGGCTGCTGAAAAGTCAGAAGGAGTATGACCGCTCGCATCAGGTGATTGACAGTGAGCAATCAGGGTTTTTAATGCTTCCATGAACCCCAAAGCCAAACGCTCAATGGTGGTTTTTTGATGAACTTTTTCGCTGTAAGCCCAAGTCATTTCTAGTTTTTCTGCGCGAATGAATCCGCTAATTCCTAACAGGTGGCTGCGCTTATTGAGTAAACTTTGTTCAGCTTTAAATTCTTTGGCTAAACCCAACACGTCAGATGCTCTAAGCACCTGATCGAACTGACTAAGGTAGTTAAAACTCACTTGTGGTTGGGGTAGCGCCTGTAGTTTTGTGCGTATTGCGACGTTTTCGTTCAAATATCGCAGTACACCATAACCAATGCCCCGCTTGGGAATACGCCGCAGTTGTTCTTTGATTAACTTTAAAGCTTCTCCTGGATGGTCACTTTCTTCTAGGTGTAACCGAACGGGGAATAAGGTAGTAAACCAACCTAGAGTGCGCGACAAATCCACATCCTCAAACAGATCTTCTCGTCCATGACCTTCAAGGTCAATCAGCAGAGAACGCTCTCCCGTCCATTGGGAAAAACTCTGCACTAGAGCTGTCAACAGCACATCATTAATTTGAGTGTTGTAGGCAGAGGGTACATCTTGCAATAGGGCGCGGGTCTGTTTTTCAGTTAAAGAAAGTGACATAGAAGCGGTTGAGGCTACTGTGTTATCTTCTTTATTTGAAGGATAGTCAACTGGCAAGGCAGTAACTTTAAAATTATACTCACTGAGCCAGTAATCTAACTCCGTGGCGATCGCCTTTGATTGTCCATATTCTGTCAGGCGATCGCTCCAATATTGAAAGGAAGTTGTTTTCGGTGGTAATTTAATAGCGTCGCCACGGCTGATTTGCTCATAAGCGGTAGCCAAATCTTCGAGCAAAATTCGCCAGGAAATGCCATCTACTGCTAAGTGATGAATAATGAACAGTAACCGACCTGGTTGATTCTTACCCAATAAAAACAGTGCTATTCGCACAATTGGCCCAGTAGATAAGTTCAGACTAGCCTGAAGTTCAGCATCGGCAGCATTCATCGCTGTTTCTTGTGCTTCTGGCGATAAGTGTGACAAATCGATGACACTCAATGGCACAGTTTCCTGGGCGGCGGCGTTAATTTGCTGCCAGTGTTCCCCTTGCTGCACAAACCGCAGACGCAGAGCATCGTGATGCAGTAACAATTGTTGTACGATTTGCTGCAATTGTTCGTGTGTCAAATCTGCTGGCACTTCCAGCAGTGCTGATTGGTTAAAGTAATGAGGTTCGGACAATTTCTGCTCGAAAAACCACTGCTGAATTGGTGTCAGCACCACCTTACCTGTCACTAACCCAAGTTCTGCTTTAACAGAGCGAGTGATGCCTGCCACAGCAGCTAACTCAGCAATTGTTTGGTATTTAAATAGCTGTTTGGGAGCAATTTGGATACCCGCCTGATTGGCACGGGAAATTATCTGAATGCTGAGGATAGAGTCTCCACCCAGTTCAAAAAAGTTATCGTGGATGCCGACTTTTTCTAGTCTTAATATTTCTGACCAGATTGCTGTTAATTTCTCTTCTGTAAGTGTACGAGGGGCAACAAATTTATCTTCGACACTGCGAGAAAAGTCGGGGACTGGTAAAGCGCGGTAGTCTACCTTTCGGTTAGGAGTCATCGGCAATGCTTCTAGCAGCACGAACGCCGAGGGCACCATGTAATTTGGCAGTTTCTGTTTGAGAAAATGACGTAATTCATCGGTGGTTGGTTGCGGCTGGTGCGGTACGACATAAGCCACAAGCCGCTTTTGTCCGGGAATGTCAACGCGTGCAATGACGACAGCTTGACGCACCTGTAGATGTTGACGTAACATCGTCTCAATTTCTCCCAACTCGATGCGGAAGCCGCGAATCTTCACTTGATCGTCAACTCGACCGAGATATTCCAGGGTACCATCTGCTCGAAACCTCGCCAAATCACCTGTTTTGTAGAGTCGGTCACAGGTGGCACAAGAAACTGGATTCTGGATAAATTTTTCTGCTGTAAGTTCAGGGCGTTGCCAATATCCTCTCGCTAAGGAAGCTCCGCCAATGTGCAGTTCTCCAGGAACTCCTATGGGCACAGATTGCAGATATTGATCTAAAATATAAACTTGAGCATTGCTTATGGGTCGTCCAATCGAGACGGAAGTAACTGCTGCGGAATTAAAGCGGTGTAGGGTGGTGATGACCGTTGCTTCCGTTGGTCCGTAACTGTTAAATAATTGGGGCGGATGGGGGAGATGAGCAACACAGGTGTGCCAATGCTTCACTTTTTCCAGTTGAGCTTCTTCTCCTCCAACAATCACGATTCTCAGACTTGCGGGAATCCGAGAGTCTTGAGGGTTAAGTTCCGCTACTAACTGATGCCAGTATGCTGTAGGCAGATCCAAAACAGTTAACTGCAATTCTTGGCAACATTGCCAAAATTCATTACTAGAGTGCAGCATCTGTTCGGTGCGTAGTACTAATGTTGCACCAACACACAAACAAGGAAAGATTTCTTCAATAGATGTATCAAAGCAGATTGAGGCAAATTGGAGAATATGGTCGGCTGCATTAATTTCATATTCGTGGATGGCGGTCATGACAAAATTGAACAGTGACCAATGTTCGATCATTACTCCCTTGGGTTTACCCGTAGAACCAGAGGTGTAAATAATGTAGGCTTGGTTGTGAAGTTGAACGTCACTAATCGGGTTGGCTGTACTGTTTTGAGCAATTACTTTCCAGTCCGTATCTAAAAAAATTGTTTTTCCGGTATAATCTGATAGTTTTTTCTGAAATCTTTCTTGAGTCAGCAAGATGCCTAGTTGCGTATCTGCAAGAATCTCAGCCAGTCGCTGTTTTGGATAGGCAGGGTCAAGGGGAACGTAAGCACCACCCGCTTTGAGAATGCCGAGTAAGCCAACAATCATTTCTAGGGAACGGTCAACGCAGATACCAACTAGAGTTTCTGGTTTGACTCCCAAATTTTGCAAATAGTGTGCTAGTTGATTGGTGTGATCGCTCAATTCACGATAGGTTAAACGTTGACCATCCTGCTCTATAGCTATAGCATTAGGCGATCGCTCCACCTGAGCCGCAAATAACTTATGGATACACTCTCTCTCCGGATATTCTATGTGATTTGAATTCCATGTCACCAGCGACTGTTGTTGCTCTTGGGTTAACAGAGGTAGTTCCCCAAGATTCTGTTCTGGGTTAGCAACAATGTTGTATAGTAAATTTTGATACTGATCTAACATTTGTTGGATTGTAGCAGCATCGAAGAGGTCGCTATTGTATTCTAAGACTAGGGTGATTCCCTTGGCTCGTGTTCTAGAACCGTTCTGCACACATTGTTCAAGACGCGGTATAACCAGAAAATCCAAATCAAACTTGGCGGATTTGTTGCTGATGGGTTCATGCAAGCTGATATCCAAGCCTGGGAGACTCAAGTCCGGCATTGGGGAATCATGGAAGCTGAACATCACTTGAAACAGGGGATTGTGGCTCAAGTTGCGTATAGGCTTGAGAACTTCCACCACTTTATCAAAAGGTAAGTCTTCGTTAGCATAAGCTTCCATAGTACAGGAGCGCACTCGACCAAGTAACTCCCGAAATGTGGGATTACCTGACAAATTGGTGCGTAAAACCAAGTTATTGACAATCATGCCAATTAACTTCTCTATCTCGTGCATGCGCCGATTGGCCACAGCTGTCCCCACGTTAATGTCGTCCTGCCCAGTGTATCGGTGCAACATGACTAGAAAAACTGCCAGCATCGTCATGAATAAGGTGACACCCTCTCGACGACTAAGAACTCTAAGAGATTCACACAAGTCGGTGGGCAGTTCCATCCTGATGTGATC
>JAQYWP010000292.1 GCA_029379285.1 Rhizonema sp. PD38 | reverse complement strand
CTTAATATTTCTTAAAAAATACATTTTGTAATCAAAAATACAGAAATGCTATTTTAATTATGGTTGCCACGATTCCTTTGGTAAGTTCTTCTTCTCTTGGAGCAACTGAAGGGTAGGCTCTTGTAGTTACAATCCTTGTAAATGTGAGGTTTTTGTCTTAAATTAATTAAAGAGAATGAATAATTAGACTCGACAAAGTTTATTTCTAACTGCGCCCTTTTGCGCCACGTTAGGACACGGCGGAGTCAAAGCTAGAGTATTTTATATAAGTATGAGCGCTAAAGTAACTTTTTTAACAGCTGAGACCGGAGCTTCTAATATGCAGGAATACCAAAATCGACTGACTCAGTTGATTGAACAGCTATTACAAGAAGGTTGGACTCAAACTGCTTTAGCTGAAGCTATTGGCGTAGATATATCAACAATATATCGATGGTTGAGGAGTAAAACTATTCCCGAAGCTGATTCCAAAAATTTTCGGCAATTAGCAAAGCTGAGCGGTGGTAACAACAGATCTCTACAAGTTTATTTGAAAGGGGAAATTTCTCTATCAGCTTACCGTCAAGGTTTAGAAAAAAGACAATCAGAGGAAGTAAAAAACAGAAAAAGTCCGGCTTCTGAAAGGATTAAGAAAGAAGTTTTAGCCAAAATTTATTTACTTGACCCCCTAGATATTGCGGAAGTCATTTCTTCAAGTGTAGCCTTTCTAGCAAGGCAGGAGTGAAACAATTATAGTTATAGTTATAAGATAAAATTCTGCTCTTGTTAGCGGAAAATCATCACGAATTTACTTTTAAAAAATATTATTTGATAACGTAATTAAAGTCAGCGTAGGAAAAATAAACACCCTACCTTCACTAATCCACACAATAAAGGCGGGTTATCCACCAATCTATATGAGCAAAACTAGTAGCAAGATCGCTGATGATCATGATGTCGCGTAAAAAAGTAGCTCATGTTTAAGCCAATAAAACTAGTTTATAGTCTGTATCGTAATGCTCTACGTAACTCCAAATATCGGTGGTGGATTATTGGTGGTACTTTTCTGTGGTTGGTTAACCCCATCAACACTATTCCTGTAGTCGGCGAAGTTGATGATGCGATTGTATTGACTATCTTGGCTACTGAAATGTCTCAAATCGTCTTGGAAAGTGTTAAAAATAACAAACAGCAAAAAGATTCAATCCTTACAACTCAAGTGACACAAGAAGTGTTCAAAGCGATACCTTGAAGTGGTTACTCTGGAGCGATCGCACTCAGGCGTTTTCAGCTTGTTTTGGCTGCACGTCTGATGGTATTTCGAGTTTATCTGGAATAGTGGACTAAATATTATACCAATTCTGCGTGAAAATATGCTTTATTAAAAACGAACAGGCTAACGCCTACAAGAGCCCGAACCTTTCACTCACAGAGGAATCCAGAGCTTCAATAGTACAGTTAAACCTGATTTTCCTAAAAAATCAGGTTTAACCTCGGTAGTTTTGAGACAAGTGCTCTTTTATAATCATCACCGTTCCACAAAAGGGATGTGACGCATTGGCACGCCTATTTGCGCTTTCGCACTGTCGAGAGAAGGGGTTTAACAGATGCGGACGCAGCCATGATGGTAGGGGTAAACAGACACAGCGTCAATGTTAACAAACAAAATTTAAGCTTTTGATTTACAAGACTTATATGATAAACAGCTTTTTAAAATGTCATTTAGTGTCCAATATCTTGTAATCTAATTTTATAGACATACAGTTGCAGTCAAAAACAATCGCATTAATTTCCTCACCAACCTCATACAGGTAGGTTACAGGGGAGGAAACACTTTATATTATCGGGGCTGGCTTTAGTTGACAGTACCCGTAATAGTCATGACTGTGTTTAAAAGTGTTGCGTTGATTGACATCTACCTAACTTAGCTAACTTTAAAATTTGTTGTGTGAGGACTTGCCATGAGCAAATATCCATTAGCTTCTGCTGCTGGAGTAGGTTTCCTATGCTTACTGATGAATTCGTTACCTTTATTAACAAAGCCTGCTAATGCGGAAATGACAACTGACAAGCAGGGGCAATCGTTTCCTTTAAGTCAACAACCAAACCCGGAAACCTCTGTATCTCAACTTTCGGATGTGCAACCAACAGACTGGGCGTTTCAAGCACTACAGTCTCTGGTGGAGCGCTATGGTTGCATTGTAGGCTATCCAGATCGCACATACCGTGGTAATCGCTCGCTAACGCGGTATGAATTTGCTGCTGGTTTGAACGCTTGCTTAAATCGCGTCAATGAACTGATTGCCACGGCAACATCTGACTTAGTTACAAAGGAAGATCTCAATACCCTCCAAAGACTACAGAAAGAATTCTCATCAGAGCTTACCACCCTCCGGGGTCGCGTGGATGTTTTAGAAGCTCGCACTGCTGAACTGGAAGCTAATCAGTTCTCCACAACGACAAAACTGAAAGGTGAGGCAATTATTTCCGTAGTTGGTGCCACAGCAGGAGCGCCCAATACAAGAGATCCTAATATCATCTTAGTTGATCGAATTCGATTGAATCTGAACACTAGCTTTACAGGTAAAGATTTACTGATCACTGGGTTACAAGCTTATAACTTTGGAGGTGGAACTCAAAGTATTGGCGGTGCTTTAGGCTTAGCAGATCCTCTGGGACTGAGTGCTAGCGAAGCCAAGCTAAGTTTTGAACCTCAATTTCCTGGGCTCGATCCTAGAGACTTATCTACGAAAAGTTCCAACTCAGTTCAGCTATATAAGCTGCTTTACGTCTTTCCCGTGGCTAAAAGTCTCACCCTTTTTGCTGGACCTGCAGCTGAAACAACGGATGCGGGATTTGGCATCACTCCCTTTTACGATGAAGGTCAAGAAGCCGTTTCTCGGTTTGCAGGCGTGAACCCTGTAGCGCGTGTATCAGGTGGCACTTCTGAAAGCGGTCAAGCATCTGCTGCTGGCTTCATCTGGAGCATTACTAAAAATGTGGATTTGCGAGCTTTGTATGGCAGTGTCAACGCCAACATTCCAGGCGATCGCGGCTTTCCTGGCACACCACTAGGTGCTGGCTTTTTTAACGGTAGTACAGTTGCTGAGGCACAACTGGGCTTCAAACCTAACAAAAATATTGACCTTGCTCTCAACTATGCCAATAGTCACCACCAAATTAACTTCCTGGGTACAGCGTTGGGGAATGCTGATGTTGGAACTCTCTTTGGGGTTCCTGCAACTCAAGACATCCACGTCAATTCGGTTGGTGGCACTGCCACCTGGCGTTTTTCCCCGAAAATTGCCTTTAGTGGATATGGCGCTGCTTTCTTCGTCAATAATGATGGTGGTCCCAGTGCTTCCACAACCCTGATTACTTGGATGGCAGGACTTCATTTTACAGATCTACTCAAGAAAGGAAACAGTGGGGGAATTCTGTTTGGACAACCGATCTATCGAGTTGATGCTAGTGGTGCGGCCACTCTTCCTAACAATAGGACCAATCCCTATCACTTGGAAGCTTATTATCGCTTTCAAATTACGGATAATATCAGCATTACCCCAGGCGGATTTGTCTTGTTTAACCCTGAAGGCAACCGCAATAACGACACAACAGCTGTGGGTTTAATCCGCACCACCTTCACCTTTTAGCTTTGATGCTGTAAGCCTCCCATTCAATTCTGTACTCGAAGAGTGCTGTGGTGAGAGATAATACCGTTTCACTTTAAGGTTGATACAAATAGGTAAGCAGGGGAGCAGGGGGAAAGAATTAGAAACCCTTTATTTGTATCAGGAATTTCGTGAAATGGTATAAGAGGATGTTTGAAAAGTCTAAGAGCGTGTGTTTCACTACCAAGCCTACCGAGAAACTGCTACCTTGAGAATCTGGGTTTTGGGATTTGCGCTCGCGCCTGAGTCTCACTTAAGGCTCAATCAGACCCTTTTCAAACAACCTCGAAGGCGGGGCGGGCTTCGGACGAATTGACCAAAGAAAGGTAGAGGCGGGAAGTGCAGAAGGGAATAATTTATTTTCCCTTTGCCAATCGGGTCACAAGCCCCCAAATCTATGAAAAACAAAAAAGATGTATTTCTTGTGTACATCAGTAGAAATACGACGTCTTTATCAAATAGAACGCGTTGATTTTAACAAGCGTTATAATGTATATAAAAAAGCGTTATCAAAAATGAAAACTTTGATTAATGCTGTTCGAGTAAGAATTAATCAATATGAGCTTCTAACTCTATTTAAATTTGTAACTCAAAGACAAAAATAAATGAACTTTTATCAGTAAATTACCGAATATTACAGTATCTAATCCCAGTTTACTTAATGACCAAAATACTCGATTCATGGAGATTCTTATGAAAGAATTAATGAAACAGCCTTCATCTTGGCTACCAAATTGAATAAGACTTAATCTTTCTGATCAGTTTCGTCCTTTTTCTTTTACTGAGGAATTACAAATTCGTTTAGAGGAACTATTAGAAAAAAATAAAGAAAATTTACTCAATCAAGACGAAGAAGCAGAATTAGCTGGTTTATTGGAATTAGAAAAAATATTCAGTTTTATCAACGCTACTCCCTTCCCGCCAGAAGAATACTGATGTAAAAAACCGCCTTAGCGTTCGCGCAGCGTCTCGAAGAGAAGCCATGCCCGAAGGGCTTTAGACGCCAAGAGCGTTAAGAAAGAGGATCAAGAAGATAGGTAATCTTGTACCGGGAAGGGAGTAAACTTGCTTCTTAATTGTGGTTATCAACAATTTCGTTCGTTTAAACGTCCGTAAAAGGGCAAAATACTTGTGTGAATATTGTCACTCACCAGAACTGACAAAAGAGGGATATGGGGCTTCTCAATTGGGTTAACTTCAGCATTTTGAGGGGACGAAAGCCCTACCCTATACAGAACGCAGTCACGGCGAACGTCCCTACAGTGTATTGTATCCAAACGAGAACTTCTATCCCTGCTTTGTTGAAAAATTATGGCTTTAAAACAACATTAAAAGAATTTAAATAACCTGTAATGGTATGAGATAAAGTCGGTTCCTGCTTTTTAGTTGTGATAACCATGACTTGATACAAACGTCCATCGGCAAAATACATCCTGTCTTTCGTGATTTTGCCTCCAGAATTTATGTAAACAATTTCTCTACCGGGATGATTATTTGAAGAACGAATATTGCGTTGACTGATTAAACGACTTTGCGTAGTTTTTAACGCCATGTACTGAGCATTTTTCAGAACTTCTTGAGGGTTCGCGATTTGACCATAACTATAAGGAAAGTCATTATAAGTTACCACATAAGCGACTTGCTGCTTGGGAGGTTGAGCGACAAAGACTTGTAAGTCAATTTTTCCCATGTAAGTTTTTTGCGTTTGAGTCACCATTTTCGGTATCCCCGGCATTAAAACAGTGAAGCGTCCGTCTGGGGCAGTAAATATTTTCCATGCTGGCTGCACTGGTTGGGAAACGGTGGCTTTGAGTTGAGAAACTGGCGGTTTGGGTTGACGCGCCTCGACTGCTGTAATGCCACTCAATGCTATTACAGCAATGAGTGGCAAAAAACTCCTAATTGTCATACTTTTGGCTTTTATACCTGCAGATGTTACTGATACTGCTAGTGTTATAACCTACTAGCAGCAATAGCAGCACCTATTAGCCCTACATGATGATTGAGGATAATATATACAGGGATGTCTTCTAAAAGACTCCGCATCCTGCCTTTTTGAGAGAAATTTAACAGGAACCTACCTTCTTGAATCAATGGAAGTATTTTGGGAGCAATACCGCCTGCTATGTACAAACCACCGTAAGGCAGAAGCTTCAGTGCAAGATTTCCCGCTTCGGCACCGTAAGCTTCTAAAAATAGTTCCATGGTTTTTTCCGAGAGGCGATCGCTTTTTTCGACTGCGGCACCTCCAATCATCGCTCCAGGATCGACACTTTTCTCTTGCCTTCCCGCTTCTTGTTCCCAGGTTCTCACGACTTTAGCAATTTCTGGTGATTCTGGGGCAAAGGAGCGATCGCG
Source organism: Rhizonema sp. PD38 (assembly GCA_029379285.1). Lineage (GTDB taxonomy): Bacteria > Cyanobacteriota > Cyanobacteriia > Cyanobacteriales > Nostocaceae > Rhizonema. The sequence continues at coordinate 2,904 of JAQYWP010000292.1, read as the reverse complement.
TAGGAATTGATAAATGGCGACAATTCCCATACCTGATACAACCCGTTCCACAGAAACCCTTTGGATATCATGTTTATCCAACAGGTATTTCATCAACTGGAACTCTAATTCAGTACGGGGGGCAAAGTCAACATGTCCGCCTTCTGTAGGAAAGACTTGATAGATAGATTCCTGCTTGACTAAAAATCCTTGTCCCAATCCTGTTCCCGCACCAATAATGGCAATAGGGGCTTGGGGATTGGGTTTACCCGTTTGCAAAGCTTGTAAGTCTAGCACCTCTAAACCCAAAATGCCATAGCCTACTGCGGCAAAATCATTAATGAGAGAGATATGGGCGATTCCCAGTTCTTGTTGTAAACGTTCAGTGTCGAGGAACCAAACTAAATTAGTCAGTTTAGCAGTATTATTCACGACAGGACCTGCGATCGCAAAACAAGCTTTTTGTGGCGTCGGAGCGTTTGCTTTTGCTAAAAACTCTTGTACCATTGGTACCAAATCTGGATAATCACCACTTCGGTACTTTTCCTCATAGACAGTATGTAAACCGGGTCTCTCTGATTTCTCAACCAGGCGTAAGATGGTTTTTGTACCGCCGATATCTCCTGCCAATAATATCATAAAGTTGATGGTTACTAGTTATTGGTTGATGCTTGTCAGGTTATTAATTGATGGTTAATGCTTTTTCTGATCTACCACTAACCATTAACAATTAACCATTTAACCATTAACCGTACTAAATTTAATTAAACCGAATCACTTCCTCTACCTCCGTTAAATGGGAGGTATCTCCTTTTAATTCTAATAACCACTCTGGATGTTGACGCACAACTTTCACTAAAGAACATAAAGAAGCCTTCACTTGTGTTCTGGCAATCTCACCCACCAATCCAATTGTCGCTCCCAAGACAGATGCACCATGTCCTACTAAAAGGATATTCTCTGGGGAGAATTCTGTGACCAAACATCTGGCAGTTTGCCCTGAACGTTCCTGCATTTGCTGGTAAGTTTCAGGGTAGTTAGCCGCTACACATGGAGTGTAGCTTATATCAATTCTGGGAAATAATTTGGCTATTGCTGAAGTAGAGAGTTTTACTGGTTCTTCTGTCATCCAGGCTATATTCAGCCATTCGCTCAAGCCTGTTTCCAGTTTAATCGGCAAATCGAGAACTTCTGCGACTGCATTCGCTGTTTGTACTGTTCGGAGGAAGGGTGAAGCGAAAATATGAGAAATTTTTTCTCCCTTCAAACGGTTAGCTAGTTGCGTTGCTTGTACAAAACCATCTTCAGACAAGGGTGAATCGTAGCGTCGTTCTGCGGTGAGAAACCAATCAGGATTTACGAAATCGAGACGGTTGGCGTGCCTTGCAATCCAGACAATTTGACTCATTTGATAATTTGATCTACTCCCCTCAGGCTAAACCCAAAGATTACACGTTCATAAGCTCATCAGAGCTGGGCTCTTAATTTAATCTTACGATATATTTTGTTATCATTCGTAATAACTTTACTGCATGAGATGAATTGCTAATGACTCTCCTGCAAACGTTGCTCTAAAATAGCTTGCCGGAGAGTCATCAGTAGGTATATCTCCATCTTATTTCAGTAAACCACGTAAGTAAGTTGGTGTGAATTCGTAGAAATGTACGTTGAATGATTGCTAGTTTTCGCGCAATTGAAAGATTCAAGAAAATACATCACACCACTGTTATAAATTGGGTGAAAGAGGCGACTAATATCTTAGCAGAATAACCAGAAACTTTTGAAAACTGCAACGCCGAAAAGCAAGTGTATTTGTGCCACCTCTAAATGATGCTTTTAAAAATGTACTAAGAGGGAGCGGCTTGCCCTTGAGTATCCAAAGCCCAAAAATCATGTTTTCTCCGCTGATTTTCAAGAAAACTTTAAGCATTATTACTGATTGACAAATTACTGATAACCTTAACTGGTCACCAATGGTATACTGGAGTCTGTTGTTATTGGTAAGAGCAACTGGATACCCTATCAATTTGAGTCTTTTGTAGTAGGTTAGATATATGCAGGTAGTCTATACACCGAAGTGGGAGGGATGTACATAAAAAGACTGTAGTAACATGTGCAATTATTGCAAAGAATTCGGACAAAAGGCATCAGGAAATTCGTACATTCACAACAATGACGAAGGACTTGTAAAATCTTTCTGACTGGTTGACAAGTCATAGTTATACCCATGTGGCAATAGGAAGATAGCTGGCTTCTGAATTTTCGTAATATATTTTGATTTATTCTGTGCAAACTTACTTATGCAAGAAGTCTTATAGACTATTCGATAGGACATCTAATTTGTGACAATAACAAGAATTACTTCAGGACAACCAATAAATTCTGTACAAAAAATCGGCTTAGATCTAGTTTCCTTGGGTGGGGGACGAGATATTGTATTAGCAATTGATATAACGGAAAGCGTGGGATTGAATGATGAAGGTCATATCCGCCTACGTCAGATAATTGAAGATAGCCTCAAGCCTGGAGATTCTGTCTATATTGTTCCTTTTGCTCAAGATATAACTTTAGGTAAAGCTGTATCAGAGGCAAATCCTTTGGGAGAACCTTTATACCTTAGTAGTAAAAGCAAAGAAAATATTGACAAAATCTTAGAAAAGATACCTTCAAAAGCTGACACAAATCTATATGGCACAGATATTCAACGATCTGAGTTAAAAATTTATCAAGGTATTGCACAAATAAATCAAAATCGTCTCCAAAAAAATCAACCTATCAAGCAGCAATCAGTTGTTTGGATTACTGATGCACCGCTATTTACTAAACCAGGAATCACCTCACAGGTGTGGATAGAAACTGCTGCTGACAGTCCTTTTAGAAATGCAGAATCCCCAGAAAGTAAACAGCGCGAGGGTTGGATTGAAG
>JAQYWP010000291.1 GCA_029379285.1 Rhizonema sp. PD38 | reverse complement strand
ACATTTTGGCAGTTTTTGACCCCTCTTTTTTCAATCTTGGTGAGAAATCCGGGAAGCGCAGTTAGACGGAACTGATTTTACAGGTGCTACTCTTACCGGAGCATATATTAGAGATTGGAACATTACCAGTGAAACTAAATTTGCTGGGGTGCGGTGTGAGTATGTGTACATGCGACTCCCCACGAAAGAGAATCCAGATCCTTTGCGCAAACCAGATAACAATAAAGAAGTTTTTAAAGACGGGGAATTTGGTGATTTTATCAAACCCATTTTTGACACCCTTGACCTTTATCATAACCAAGGCGTTGACCCGAGAGCGATCGCCATTTCATTTAAGCAGTTAGCCGAGAATCACTCAGATGCTGAATTAGAAATTGTGGCAATGGAAAAACGAGGTGAAAATAAGTTTTTACTTCGCGCTAAAACTTCTCCAAATACTGATAAATCTCTACTCAGTCAAGAATATTTTGAAAATTATAATCAAATTAAAGCATTAAAAGAACAAGAATTACAAAGATTGATAGCCGAAAAAGATAACAGGATTCGTAGTTTAGAAAATATGGTAAACACGGCACTACAACGTCCCAGTTTTTATGCTCAAACTGTAGAACAGAAAAACTCCCCTATCAAAACAATTTTAATTCTAGCATCGAATCCAAAAACCACCCCGTCTTTAAGGTTGGATGAGGAAGTACGCGAGATTGAAGCGGGATTACAACGAGCAAAAAAACGTGAGTCATTTGATATAAGACAACGGCGGGCTGTTCGTGTCCAAGATGTTTACCAAGCGTTACTCGATTTCAAACCACAAATTGTTCACTTTAGTGGTTACGGTTCAGGGGATGATGGTTTGATATTGGAGGATGAAACCGGAAACGATCGCTTAGTAGAGACTGTTGGGTTGGTTTCTTTGTTCGAGTTGTTTGCTAGCGATATTGAATGTGTTGTCCTCAATGCCTGTTTTTCAGAAGTTCAAGCTCTAGCTCTAGCTCAACACATTCCCTACGTCATTGGCATGAATAAAGCGATCGCGGATCAAGCTGCCATCAAATTTGCTACAGGGTTTTATAGTGCGATCGCGTCTGGAGAATCTGTTGAATTTGCTTACAAGCTCGGGTGCAATGTAATTCAGTTAGATGGAATCGCAGAACATTTGACACCTGTATTGAAGAAGCGTTAGTTAACAATAGATTTTTGGAAGATGTAGGGTTTATTTTGGCTGGAACTATTCGGCTTGAGATTAGTTTTGGTTTCGATGTTACAAGTGCGCTCGCTATCGGGCATTACTTCTTACTATTTCCGAAGTAGGGTATGTAGAGCATAGCCGCTGCTTTCTGTTTCGCCGTATCTCCACGACGGTCATACTTAGCAGTCGTCGCAAAATTTGAGTGTCGAGCCAAACCTTGAACTGTGGAACTATCAACGCCAGCATCAAACAAGTTGCTGATGAATGTCCGGCGGAAATCGTGAGGAGAAACATCTCTGACACCAGCATGTTTTGCTCGTTTCAGCAACATGTTCATTACTGTTTGGTCAGTCATTGCATGACCAATGTTAATGTCTCCCTTTTGGGATACTGGGTTTAATAATGCTCCAGATTCATTGCCTCTTAGAGCAAGCCAATCTTGGATGTATTGCTCTGCGCCACCTTGAAGAAAAGTTATTGCGTCCTTGTTGCCCTTACCACCACGAACAGCGATCGCACCGCTATCAATATTGATATCGTTGATATCAAGCTTCACTACTTCCGAACGACGAAGCCCAGACATCATCACCGCCAACATTGCTGCATCTCTGGTACCAGCTGCTGTGGTATCTTGACAGCAACTTTGAATCAATGCATTAATTTCCCCCTGATTGAGCATCCGTCCAGATGGCAGAGAACTCCCTTTGACATTCTTGATATCGTTAGCCATCATCATATCGTCTGATGACATGAGCTTTAGCCGCCAGCATTCCTTAAGTACAGCTTTCAAAGCTGAGAGCATTTTGTTGGAGGTTGCTGGTTTGTGTTTCGGAATCAAGTAGGAACGAATAGCGGTAGTGTGTTGATAGCGAAGATTCCACCACGGGAAAACAACACAATCATCTATTGCACCACTGGAGACAACGGCAGCGATCGCATCGAGAGATTGTTTCATAGTTCGGCGAGAACCAACGCTGAGTGAAGCGAGATAAATAAGCGCTGGGTTAGTGTCGCTGGGTATTTGTGCTGGTGAAACTACAGTTAAGTATTTTTGCTCTGTTGTCGTGAGAGAATCTACGATAACTGCATCGATGATTGTGGTTTCGGGAGTCATATTTACAAGTGCTTTTGAAAATGAACATTCTCATAAGTCGTTACCTCAGTATACAATCACAAATTATGTATATCCGGAAACTTTCACCTTCAGCATTTTATTCTCATAAGTGCTTTCATTATTAATCGCAGTACGAGCAACGGCGATCGCTTTCACGCACTACCACCTACGAATAAGCCACTAAATAACTGTACGTTTTCTCTCAAAACGCTTACTGCATGAGGCGATTTATCCCTAGCAGGATTCGTCAAGCAAGTTGTGGGGGAGGATGTTAGAGACTAGATTAAACTAGGGGTATGAGAATTAGTTATTAGGTGTAAGAGCAGATGGCAGTTAATAATGGATTGATTCTTATAATTTTTATTCTGATTACAACCCTGCTAGCTACTGGTTATGGTTTTGGCGTGAAAGCTCAACGTTTACCCTTTACGGCAGAAATTGGGTATAGTGAGAAGCAACTGCAATTTCTGCGATGGTGGATCAAGTTAGCCTTGATTGCTGGAGTTTTGTTACCAATATGCTTGTTAGTTCCGGCAAGTTCCCAACCGTCTTCATGGGTTTTCTGGGGGAGTTACCTATTGATAGTAGCCGTGCAACTCATAATTGAACGTATCTTTAGTCGCTGGCTGGTGCCAAGTACTGTTGTACCCATTGGTTTTTTCTACACAGCTTTTCGGTTGTGGCAACTGCTCTCTGGATTCACGCAATTAACATTTTCCTATTTGACATTAGTGGGTTTTGGTATTGTTGTGTTGTTTTGGGTTGCTAACTTAGTAATGTTGATGGTGATGGTCATTCCAACGGTCTTTGTTGGTGAGGAGTCAATTTCACAATAGACATCATTTATCGGGAAAGATAAATGAGGAACGGCGATCGCCCAACAGCATAAATATTATTAGAATGCAATAATTTACAAAAAATGCCCCTCTCAGAATCGCCGAGAAGGGCATTGAAATATATTCGGCTTATGATTCATCGTTGCGAAATTAAGGTAGAAACAAAGAGTAAGCATTATTACTCATCACCCAAACTATGAAGCGAGATTTCGTCAGTGCGATCGCTGTATTGCAGTTGTATAAATTTGATTACGAGAGTCGATAAATGACAATACCGCTCGTCGGGTGATTGCCCACTTCCATTACACCATCTGAACACAAAGTGCCTAAGAGTTCTTTAACATCTTTCGCTGGCTTACCCGTTGTGATCACGCAGTCCGATAGAGTAACAATGTCACCGTTGCTCTTGGCGAATTCCAATATTTTTTGAGTATCAGTTTTCTTGCTTTCCAGTTGCGCTGGTGCCACAGTTGGAGCTATATAGTCAGCAACATTTACTACTACGGTTTGATTGTTGGAAACATTGGTGCCATGAAGCATTGCATACTTCAGGTTTCTTTCATCGACCATTCCTGGTATCCCTATTAAATCGATAAATTGCCCAAAACCGAAAAAACCAAAAGTAAACAGCCAAAGTATTCCGCTGGCATATTTTCCACAATAAATACGATGAATTCCAGCGAAACCGATAAAAATGGCACACCAGTACAAGTAAGCCATACGCTTTTGTTTCATAAATTTGTAACCTTTAGTGTTTCTATTTATTACAACTATTACAAACTAAGCGTGTGACAGTTTATACGAAGAGTTTTTGAAATATAATAAACATTGCGTAAAGCTTTATAGAATTGCATTATGTTAGCTGCCCCCTACTGAGAACGCAGCTTATAGCTGTAAGTTTTGCTTAAAAGTCCTGCTGGGAAAGCAAAGTGTGCCCCAGCAGTAAAAAAGTGCAATGCATAGGCGCTCAGTATAGTAGTGATTGGCAGCACATGAGATTTTCCTCCTCACCTATGTTTGGTAATCTTTGGAAATTTCTTGGTTTTTGTTCACGGTCTAACAAAAGATTCCTTGGTGCGATCACTGTTCTGTAGTACAGATTTTTCACCGAGTAAGCCAATCTTTTAACTAAAAACCGTCACTTTTTTTACTGTCTAATTTAGACAATAAAAACACTTCAGAGTCATACAGTGTAGTGGTTACACCGGAGACAGGAGCAACTGGTTTTTGTATATACACAACAAAACTCCTGTCTCCGGTGAGGCGACGTACTACAAAAAAAGAAAATAGACTAAAATACTACAAAAAAAGATGAGACGCTAACAAAAACACGTAGCGTCTTATATAGGTCGGCAAGAACTGTAAGTTTTAGCTCAAAGCTTTACTCTGCAATGTGTGGAGGGAGACAACTTTATTTTTTCGTCTTCTGCTGATACGATCGCTAGGGAAGAATTCGCAATAAACGGCATTTAGTGAATTGTGATAAGGTCGTCGGGTTCCCATGTCTTTTACCATTGGCTGAAAATCCATAACTAAATGGATATAAAGCGATGGTTGCTTATATAACAACTGTGTCCACAGATCCCGGTGTTTCATGGTCCAATCAGGAATATTCTGGCGATGCCTACGCCAAGCATGGGCAAAGCGAATTTGCGGCATCCCCATCGCTTGTCCTATCGCTGAAAGCTGAAGAAAGTAGTCTTCGCGTAGTTCCTCGACAACACACCCATATTTGTTACAATACGCAACGCCTTGTTGGACTTTGACGGCTGGTATTGAGAAATTGGCGATCACTAATGGTTCCTCAAATTCTACCCGTGGATGTTTCTGCTGCATCTCCGCGTGGCGATCGGCTGCATCTTGATATCTCTGGGATATTGCTGCGAACATAGTTTGTAGCGTCAACTGTAAGTTTTTCTTGTAATGCAGTTGTAGACTGTTTTTTCAAATAGGTCAAATTCCGACTTAGACCGACGCGGGTTCTTCCACCTCTTCATAGTCAGGCGCACCAGATTCCCTCTTACTGTACACGCTGTACACAAACTTGCTAAATAGATGATTCTTACAATAGAAAAGTCGAGTGTACAGCGTGTACAATTTATTTGTCTACACCGTGTACAGTTTGTTATTATTACTGTGTACAGCGTTGACACAAATATGGAAAAACAAGGCGAATCACCCATAGTTAGTTTTCGCGTTCCCTTAGAAATAATAGAAAAGCTAATTGCTAAGGGATTATTAAAACCCAATTACAATAAGTCTGACCTATCAAGAATTGCAAAAGATGAGTTACTGAAATCTGTAGATGCGGGTATCCCTATCCCTGTGAATGCGGATGAGGTTTTGGAGAAAGTTGACACTGTACACACCAAGATAGACGAGGTATTGGAGCTATTGCGGGGAAAATCGCTAGCCTAGAAAATGAAGAAGCGCCATCTTCTAGGCAGCAAGAAAACACAGCGTTACTTCAAGAAATCCAAGAGATGCGCGATCGCCTCCAAGAACTGGAGATAGAGAATGGTCGCCTAAGATTAGAGTATCTCGATGAGGAAATCTTGATTGAAATCCGCGACCGCATCTTAGCTAACTGGCGTCTAGCTCGTCAGTCCGAGAAATTGGAAAGGATAAAAAAAGCACTGGACTTATTCATCCGCCAAATCTTAAATCCTGGTAGCGACCTACCTAAAAAGAACTACCCAAAAGATAGTCTTGCTTGGGCAATTGATGCTGCTGTGGAGGAATTTGAAAAAGATGGAGATCGCGATCGGTTCTTCAGTGCATTACAGGAAGTCGCTGTTCAGGTTGGTTTGCTAGTAAAACGAGAACCTATTCTACTCAGTCAGAAAAAACATCATGAACACTGGAACGTGTACTCACTCAAGCGGCAAGAATGGTGCAAATTATCGACATGGGAGCCTTTAAGTGCTGCATCATATATCTTAAAAGCTTGTCGGGCACTGGACAGAGAGAAAAAGCAGAATCGGAAATAGCCACAGGTACTCTGTGGTGCGATCGCTAAATGTAATGTCGCTAAATGTCGCTGTGCTATCTACTTTTTGTTACAATAGGAATACGTAATATGAGTATTTCTATAAAGTCAACGCGATGCGGATCGCAATAATTCCATAAAGAAAAAACCTCGCTTTTCTCAACGAGGCTTCTCTTTTAGATTGTGCTAATATTTGCTAAGTGCCTGAATAATATGACTTAAAAACATTACAGAATCAAATAACCTATTCAAAACCCCTGAGATTTGCCTCAGGGGTTTTTGTTAGCCAATGCTGACAGCCATTAGTTTATAGCTGTAGGTTTGAGGCAAAGTAGAGCAATCCTTATGTATCCCCTCATTTAATCCTTCTTAATCGATAGTCGTCACAAACAGTGGCATCCAACCTTTCTTGCGACAATTCGAGTAATTCTCGCTGAATTGCTTGCGAACTCGCTCCTTGATCCAATGAGTCGTCAAGTCTTTAAAATCTACAGGAGCAACATCAATTTTTTGTTTTGTATATTTTGATGAGTAAAGAATCATGCAGGGCTGTTCGTAAAAAATCTGCGCTTTCTTCCACTCAGAACAAATAATATTTCGATAATTAATATCGCAGGTAGTTTTTTCAAAGGCGCTCGCCATTTGATCAATCATTGTTGGCATTTTCATTACAGGAACAAATAACATATTTTCATTGTACAAATAATAAAGCTTCGTGACATAAGCCACGAGACTTTATTCAATTGAACCAGCGATCGCTCTTAGTCTGATTCAGAATCCAGCAATTTTCTTTGTCTAATATTTTCTTTCTCCAAAGCTTCGCGCAGAAGATTACAACAATGTTGAATTGTTTCTGTTGTTAGCGGTAGAGTCTTCGTAGTTTCCGTCTTTGTTTTAGAACCCGATGCTGTCCCCAAACGGTAAGTGAGAGATTTTAATTCAAGGATTTTTCCATCGACCAGCATAAATGATTTGAACTTTGGCTTTGGCAATGGTTTGATTTGGTATCTCATTTTGATTAATCTTCCTTAGACTTCTTGTTTTATTCTCCCCTTTGCTCAAAGTATCTATCCAAGCTATTCTTTATAACGGTTGCAAATACTATGCATCCACATAGCAGGTCGCGGCTTTCTTCTCGCATCCAGGAATAATCATTGATTGCATCATTTGCTAACCCAACCATATCACGAACATCATAAAGATCTCGAATGTATTGTGTCTTTACTTTTTTTGATGTCATGTCCACTTCTCCTTATTTTGTAGAATTAGCCAGTTTATTTCTGGCAGAGTGGAGCGCGGCATCGAATCGCAACTGAAGCTTTTAACTTATCCACTTAATAGAATCGCATTGAGATTACCTAATAAAAACGTGCTGTCGTAACGGCGATCGCACCTGCCGTGATTGCTGCCGTGGCTTGCCGTGATGCCGTGGACTGCCGTGAGGAGTGCCGTGGCTACGGCACATGCTGCGTAAGGAATGCCGTGATTCTGCCGTGATGCAGTGCCGTGGTGCCGTGGCTCTGTCGTGGCTGTTTTTGAGGTATTTTGGCACTCTTCAGAAATCACGGCATCACGGCAGGCGATGCTCACCACTCTGATTTTGACCAACTATCTTTTCCATCAAAAATAAGATGATTAGTTGCAACTAATTCTGTCAGACTAATAATTAGTAGTACATCGTCTAGTCCAGCAAGGCGATCGGCTTTCTTCATATCACGCAGTGTTTTAGGTTCTTTTGATTTGGCGGCAGTGAAGTAATCGAGTACCTGTTGAGCGCGTTCTGATAATTCAATCTTTTGAGGTTCAATCGGCCTCTCATCATTAACCTTCAAACTATCCTCAAGGTTTTGAAGAAGTTTATCTCTTTGCTCATTTCCAGGTAAGAACGAGCGAGTATCGCGGTCATAACCGGAGTAATTTTTTAGTGTCGGCATCATGTACCAACGTCCAGTCTTACCAAAGTAAACTGCGCGTCCTGTTTCTGAGTTGTCTATCAGTTCCGCAACCTCATCAAGTGATAGCTGCTTAAAAATTTTGGCTGACTTCCATTGTGCGATCGCTCCAATATTCTGAGAAGAAGCTATTGCAATACTCGTCATTTGGCTTGAGGTTGAGAGATTGAGGGAGGCACCACTCACATAGGGGTTTGCATTAAGAACCACACATTTCTACCCGCCGAATCACTTCCACTCGTATAACTTGTTAGTTTATCCACAAGCAGCGTTGATTTTGCTTGTTGCAATTTATTTCCTAGCATTGACCCCTCATCACAAATTAAAAGAGTTCTTTCATTTGATTGAGCATATTTTGCATATTCATTGAATGCCGCTTCTGCCCAAACTGCAACAGAAGAAGGTTTGGCATCCATTGATTGAAATTGCTTAACTACATCACAGCTATCAAAGTATCCTTGTTCTTTGGTATCGCCCTTCGGGTCAATCACAAAGATTTTTAATTTCGGATGTTTAGCCTTCGCCGCTCTAACTGCATTGCTCACTAACAAAGTTTTACCGCTGCCAGGAATCCCAAAGACAATAGTATTGCTAATGCGATCGCTCATCTCGCTAATAATGTCAATCTTGGCGTTCGCCATTGGGTCATATTGGTCAATGACCGCTGTGGACGCAACATTAATTGCTTGCAGTTTAGTTGCAGTTTCGACTGTAGCTGTCGCAGGTGGCAGTACCTGTTGCTGTTGTTCATTTCTGGCTACGTATTCCTCAAAAAATTCCCACGCGTCGATAGACAGCAGCAATTCTCATTTTGAAAGAAAATTAGAGAAAATTCTGCTATTTAAATAGA